>JBJTQD010000723.1:0-1336 GCA_046075445.1 Planctomycetota bacterium | reverse complement strand
CGGCGCTATTCAGTTCCTTAAAACCGGTCGGAACAACCGGCAGTTTGACTTCGCCGAGGCATCCCAGGTTGCCGATCTGATTCTCCATGCACACGAAGGACCGAGCAGCACCTAGTTCAGGGACTGGCTCTCGTATTTTGCCTTGGGCTGCACACTGAGCAGATTGTTTTCATCACCCCCGCAACGTCGGAGGGCTGGTTGGGTTTGTTTGGCTGGGCGAGAGTCCGCTTTAGAGCATTTCCTCCAGTTCACCACATTATCCGCTGGTGCGTGAGGCCAATTTTTTGGGGTTCGTGTGAAGCTTAGCGCGTTGACTGCCCAATGGGGCTGTTGCGTGACTCTTGGATTGGGAGAACCGCCGTGATTGAATCAGTTTTAGATGCCATTCGAAACGGACAGTGGGATTACGAACCGGACGACGTTCCGGAGGCGCAGTATTCCCCGACACCAGCGCTGCCTGGTTCAGAGGAAAAGATCACTGTCTTGGCCTATCGGGCTCAAAGAGGTTTGCCTCTCTGGCATTCCTCCGACCGCAGAACCTACGACGACAGCGACAAAGGGTTGACTTGATTGCCGGGCGTCTTTGTTTCGGGTAGGTCAGGGCCCTTCGGCGGGCGTGGATCAGCTTGAGTTGGCCATGCGTCTTCACGCTGCTGAACCGGGGGCTGGCGCAAGGACCGGAGGGTTTTCAACGCGGGATCAACTTGCGCTTCGCCTCGCCGTTGGCTACGGGCTAAACGAAAGAAAAGTTCACCACTCACCCTCAAAAACAGCGATCCGCACACACGCGAGAATGCCGATTTTCCTACCAAAGCCTCAAATAAGCTCCTAAACCCCAGAAAAGGCCATTGGACAGCCGGAGAATTTCCGATAAATTAGGCGATTCGACAAAACGTCCCATAGTTGGACGCCCAAACGAGCCCGACAAAATCGCCCTGTTGGCGATTGGCTCCAGCGGCGGCCCTTTCCATCGGTAGAGCTCAATGAAATCTGGCATCCATCCCGACTATCGTCCCGTCATCTTCAAAGACAAAACGGCTGATTTCGCCTTTTTGACTCGCTCCACAATTCGCACCAACGAAACCCTGAAGTGGACCGACGGGAATGAGTATCCCGTATTTTACGTCGATATCTCCAGCGCCTCGCATCCGTTCTACACCGGACGCCAAACCTTCGTCGACTCGCTCGGTCGCGTTGAAAAGTTCCGCAAGAAGTTCGGCGACTCCTACAGCGCCGGCGACAAGAAGGGCAAGAAGAAGTAGTTTCCAGCTCAGTTTGAAGCTCCCTGCTTTTTCAGGGCAGACTTCAGCCCCATAAAACAAGAAACCCGCGATAG
>JBJTQD010000722.1:0-489 GCA_046075445.1 Planctomycetota bacterium | reverse complement strand
CGCATTGTCCAATTGCGATATTTCCTATCGAGCTGCGAGTTGGACAATCCGTCGACCGCCTCCGTTAGTTGCAGAGGAAGTTGCGATAGGTCCGAAGTCCACAATTGCCGCAGATCGTCGGTTACTCGACCAGGTGGAGAGAAAGGGCCAATCGGGAAATCTGGCGGCTCAGGTTGCATCACAACAGTTCTTCTTGTTTTCGCTGACGAACGGCGGCGATCAGCGGCTCGCGACCAAGGGATTATCCACACCGCCCGATTTTATCGCGAGTCCGCTGCATCGCTTTGTTCGGCATCAGCGATCGATGTCGTAGTAGAAGCCGTCCGCAGCTGAGCGATCCTTACCCTTTATCAGGGAACGTACCAGCTGAGGGTTGCGGAAGAGGTACCAGTCACCAAATTGGTCGAACTTCCGGCAGGATGTGGTGATGCCATCCCTCCAGAGAGTCCCGTACCGAAGACCACGTTCCTTCCCATAGCGCTTGAGCCG
>JBJTQD010000721.1:0-1390 GCA_046075445.1 Planctomycetota bacterium | reverse complement strand
CTCGGGGGTTAATGACGTCAATGTGTTGAAGTGATGGTTGGTTTCGGGCTAAATGAATTCGCCAACAAAACGCGCAAACTTCGGACTTTTATTTCTGCGAGGAGTTAGGTGACCAGCGAATCTTCGCTGCGCCTCGCCTTTTGGCTGCGGGCTAAACGGGGTTAAACGAACGGCCCTTTGGAAAGGAACGCCGATTGACTATTTCTTTGCCACGCGGACTTTGATTATACGTGGCACTTCCTCTCGCGGCAGCGTCTTGTGCCTACTTACCCAAAGCTTCTCGCACATCGCCGGGTAAAAACGGCTTAGCCTGTGGCGTCCACGGTAGCTTTGCTGCGTCGCCGAGGCTGATTCGCAGCTTGTCTTGTTCCTTAGCCAAGCGTTCATTCAGCTTTTTCGTCAGGTCTGTCGATTTCTTTTCGAGCTTCTCGTCCAGTTCTCCGCGGACCGCCGAAGTAATCTGCTGAGCAAACTCGCCGCCCAGTTTGCTGACGCGATCAATCTTAAACGCATCGAGTTTCAGGCTGGAATCCTGAACAACCGGTCGCAGCTGAATCGACGGTGGCAGATGTCGCAAATCAAGGCTGGAGCTTAGTTCGCAAACGAGAGTCAGACGTACGCGAGCGCTCCCCTCGGCGCTCAGGCTGTACAGCTGGACGCCGCGCAGCCATTGGGCTTGGCGAGCGCGGAGATTGAGCGAGGCGACGAAACTCAAATCAAACAGAACGACGCCCGGGGTCGACTCCCGCAGGTTGGTCAGCTGCACATCAAAAGTTTGCTCGGGGTTAATCAGTTCGGCCGAGCACATCCGCCAGATACCATCATTGACCTTGGTCCATTGCCGCTTAGTTTCAAGCTTCCCGCCTAGATCACGCCGCCACGCGACTCCAGCAAATTGCTCAGCCTGCCGACCCCAGTCATCCCACTCTTGGTAGGTGTGGGGGATCGCATCGAGAACCATCCCTTTGAGCAGTGCGTTCAGGTTTGCTGAATCATCGCTGGAAATCGTTGGTTCGGTGCTGGAGTGTTTGGGACCGCTTTCGCTCTGCTGTCCCGCTGCAACGGAATTCCAGCCAGCTGCGAGGACCAAGCAGCAGAAGAAAACACTTCCGGTTGCGATGTGACCGCGCTGAGGCACTTTCCGCTGGAACAAAATTCGGTCCCTTAAACTCAATTCCTAACTCACTTTTGCAATAGCGAAAACGCTCAACTCGATTTCTACGATACCCGAAGAAAGAAAAATCGCTCAGGCCAATTACGCAGCCAAATCATCGGCGGTTCGTGATAGCACTCGACCTTTAGTCTAACGCGAAGATGAGAAACACATAGGCACAGAGGACGCGGAGACAAGCGATTGACGTGGAAAGAACAAAAGTGCAGTGACACTGTT
>JBJTQD010000720.1:0-3024 GCA_046075445.1 Planctomycetota bacterium | reverse complement strand
TGGGATGTGCTGCATTATTTGTTTGGACGCGACTTACTGGCGTTGGATGAGTTCAGTGCGCCGCTTCTGACGTTAGTTTCCTTGCTGGGATTCCTGATGGTGCTGGTGACGTTGCGCACAAAGGTGCAACGAGTTTCATTTAGCAGTTTGTTGCTGGGTCAAGCGTTTGCCCAGGCAACGTTCAGTGCAAAAGAACCTTGGTTGCTGATCGGATTATTGCTGGCTGCCTTGTTACCACCTTGGTGGGAGTTGAAGAGTCGAAGCAAGCCGACGGGAGTCTACCTGTTTCATATGGGGCTTTTCGCGGCTTTCCTTGTCGGAGGTTGGTGGGTTGTCAAAGCGACGACCGAAGGTGAGTCGCTCCATTATCTCGGCGGCGTGTTGCTGGTGATTGCCGTACTGCTTCGCTGCGGAGTGGCGCCGCTGCACTGCTGGATGACAGACCTGTTTGAGCATGCTGCGTTTGGGAGTGCGATTTTGTTTGTAGCTCCGATGGCAGGAGCTTACGCGGCGGTGCGGTTGGTCGTGCCGGAAGCTCCGGACTGGAGTCTCAAACTGCTGGTTTGGACGTCAATCTTTACCTCGGTTTATTCGGCAGGGATGGCTTTGGTGCAGCTGGAGGCCCGGAGGTTTTTTGTTTACTTGTTTTTGAGCCATGCATCGCTGGTGCTGGTTGGATTAGAGACGGCGACAACAGAAGCTTGGGCGGGAGCGTTGAGTGTCTGGTTTGCGACCAGTCTATCGCTGGCGGGTTTTGGACTGACGCTGCGGAGCATTGAGTCGCGATTTGGGCGGCTTTCGCTGACTGACTATCACGGACTGTACGAGCATATGCCGAACTTGGCGGTTCTGTTTCTGCTTACAGGTTTGGCCTCAGTCGGTTTTCCGGGAACGATAGGCTTTATTTCAACTGAGTTGCTCGTTGACGGTGTGATTCACCTTTATCCCTGGTCTGGCGCCGTCATTGTCTTGGCAGCAGCATTGAACGGGGTAGCTGTGATGCGGGTTTACTTCAAGCTGTTTACCGGTCCGCGACATTCTACTTCGATTGATTTGCGTTCCCGTCCCGCCGAAAGACTGGCGGTGCTTGTTCTCGTTGCAGTGATGATTGGCGGTGGGATTTATCCGCAGCCGTTTTTGTCCTCGCGGTATCGGGCAGCAGAGCATCTGCTCGGGGAGCGGGCAAATACACATCCGCAGCCGATGCACTCGGGTGAAGAGTCGAAGGAGCGAGAGGCGGAGGACGAGCGGACCGAACTGGAACGCGAGTCGGAGACGACGGCAGCCAGAGCAATTGAACCGGGCCAGTCGCGTTCGCAACCGCTTGTTGGAGTGAGACGAGATGAGCCTGGTGGCGAGCAACTAGCCAAGCGCCCTCCGCGAAATCGGGATGCGGTCGATGACCACTAACCTGACCCACGAAAGGCGGGCAGTTGTTGAGTGAAGGTCGTTGATTTTCAAGCTGAAAGGTTGCAGGCGATGTCTACAAAAGAATTGAAAGATGGAGCGGCCAATGAGTCGCTGCCAGTTGGCAATGCGGCTGGCTTTGTGCGATTTCTGAAATTTGATTTGGTTTCTGGGTTATTGGTTTTCTTGATTGCGTTGCCGCTGTGCCTCGGAATTTCTATCGCTTCTGGCTTTCCAGCGATCTCCGGTGTGTTCACTGCGGTTGTAGGCGCGATTCTGACGATCTTCATCAGCAACTCAGAATTGACGATCAAGGGGCCAGCCGCGGGAATGATCGTGATTGTCGTCGGGGCCGTTACGCATTTCGGCTACACCGGCGGGAATGATCTTGCTGCTGATTATCAGGCCTATCGAATGACGTTAGCCGTTGGCGTTGTGGCTGGGCTCGTGCAAATTATCTTTGGGCTGGTACGAGCCGGCGTGTTGGGTGACTTTTTTCCGACCTCGGTCGTACACGGAATGCTGGCGGCGATTGGCGTGATCATCATGGTCAAGCAATTGCCGGTGGCGGTCGGCCAATCGGCTAAAGGCGAGCCGCTGGAGATCCTCAGAGAATTACCGGAAAAGCTCTGGCATGCGAACCCAGAGATTGCCTTCATTGGACTGGTGAGCCTGGTCATCTTGTTTGGTTTTGGATATTGGAAGACGCGGACCAGCAGCAAGTTAGTCCGGGGGATTCCGGCGCAGTTGCTGGTGCTGCTGGTGGCGATTCCGATGGGTATGTTTTTCGACCTCAGCCACGAGCACACGTATACATTCGCCGGGCATGAGTACAAGGTGGGCGAGCAGTTTCTGGTGACTGTTCCGGCCAATCTTCTCAAGGCGATCGCCAATCCTGACTGGGCAGCATTCACAAATCCCGAGTACCGCTGGGGTGCGATCAAGTGGGTAATCATGTTTGCTTTGATCGGCTCACTGGAGTCAATGTTGAGCGCGAAGGCGATTGACATGATCGATCCTTGGAAGCGGAAGACGAATCTCAATCGCGATTTGGTTGGAGTCGGTTTGGCCAACACAGCGGTGGCGGCGATCGGGGGGTTGCCGATGATTTCCGAGATCGTTCGGAGTAAAGCGAATATCGACAACGGGGCGCGAACGCGGTTTGCCAATTTCTGGCATGGAATTTTCCTGCTGGCTTTTGTGGCCTTCCTGCCAGGGCTGATTCATCGCGTTCCGCTTTCGGCGCTCGCTGCCATGCTGGTTTACACCGGTTTTCGCCTTGCTTCGCCGACCGAGTTTTTTAACGTCTATAAAATTGGCCGTGAACAGTTGCTGATCTTTGTTGTCACACTGGTTGCCGTCTTGGCGACAGACCTGCTGATTGGGATCGGGATCGGCATTTTGCTCAAGTTGACGATTCACCTGATGAATGGGCTTCCGCTGAGATCGATTTTCAAGCCGTATCTCGAAGTGACCGAGCAGGGGCCCAACAGCGTGGTGATCAACGCGCGAGGTTCGGCGGTGTTCTCAAACTTCATTCCGTTCCGTCGGCAGATTGAGCAATTGGGATTGGAAGGGAATAACGATGTAGTCGTCGATTTTTCGCAGGCTTCCTTG
>JBJTQD010000719.1:0-2130 GCA_046075445.1 Planctomycetota bacterium | reverse complement strand
GCTGATGCGGTGGAGCCGAACGATTCCACAGCCCAGATCGCAGCGAGGCTTGGAGATGAACCAACTCATCCTTGTCCCCTTCGACCGAGTTCTTCAGCGGCTCGCCCAATCCACCCATGATCCAGCCATACTTCTTCTCGCCAACCGGCGCGATCCGGCCATCGAATACGACTCGCTCGATCCGATCCCCTTGGCGATAACGCTTAATCCCGAGCGCCATCGGGTCGAGCTGCGGGATGTTTTCGGAAAAGTAACTCGAGCGCCGAGCAAACCATTCGGCTTCGGAAGGAGTGATCGATTCGACAGCCATATCCGGAATCGGCAAGAAAAATCCGCGTCGGCCGCGAATCGAGTCGACCCAGCCCTCCGGCGTCTCGCTGATGCGGCTGGCCGTTTGGCGACTGTCGAATCCAGCCGGCAAAAAGCGATTGCCGGCGAGGAACTCCAGCGGAGCGCGCGGGAAGCCTTCGACAGCGGCTGCCAACCGCGCGAGCTGAATCATCTGCATCTCGGCAATGACTTGGCTGCGCCGTCGCAGCTCGATCTGGTACTGCGGCGTGAGCAGGTTCTGAAAAAAGGCCGACGAGAGATAGGCAAAAATCGTGTCGTCGCGATCAACTGGCATCAGCCAGCGGATGTAGCGGAACTCGGCTGATTTTCCCAGCGTCTTGCCGGTTTCCTGGCAAGTGAGAAATTTTTCAGCGAGCGTGCGGCTGTTGGTGATCAACTGAAAATCGCCGTCGACGAGATGGAAGGAGCGGTAGCGATTATCGAGCGTCGAGAGCAGACTGACTTCGCGGCCTCCGATCGGCACGTTGTTGAGATTGATTTCGCCGGGGCGGCTTTCGGCGAAAGACTTCCGTTTCGAACCGATCCGGTCGGCAAGTGTTTTCGATCCGCTGGCATGGAGCAGCACGCCGACCGCCGGCCCGCTGCTGAAATAAGTATCCGATCCGATAATCGCGACGTCCTTGATTAGGTTGCCGCCGAACCATTCATCCAGCTGCGTCGACTCCAGAGCCAACTGGTCGAGGAATTTTTGTTGCACGCGGGCTTGATAGCCGCGGAGCGAGACCATTCGAGTCAAGTCGCCGCCGAATTCCTCCAGCAGCTTCTTCACCCAAACCTGGTTATCCCAAGTACCGAAGCGGAAGTAAAAGCAATCGACCGGCACGCGCTCGGCCATCGGTTCGATCAACACATCATCAGGCGTCCCCTCGGCGGCGATCGGTTGCCAGACAATCGGCGATGGGAGCGGCCGATCGGCTGGCTCGTTTTCCAATTGCCCGGCAAACCATCCGCGAACCAGTTCCGAGCGGATCGACTCGACGTCCATCAGCAAATTAACGGTCTCGGTGAGCGGGTCTTCCTTGGGCCGTTGCCTGCGCGGCACGGGGATATCGAGTCGCGTGGCGAGCATCGACATCAGATACGCTTCGATCAAGTCCGGGTAGTCGCCCGCCTTGGAGGCTGCTTCCGCGCCGCGCACGTATTCCTTCCACCACTGATTGAGCAAGCGATTCGCTTTCCCTTCGCGGACCTCCTTGGGTGCGAGTTGGAACCGCAGCGGCTGGCAGCCATCAATCGTGACTTGCAGTGGCTCATCGCCCTTGTAGAGGAACCAGCAAGAAATGATCTCTTCGGTCGGATTCTCTGCGTGTCCAAAGATGTTTCGGAAGAATCGGGCGGCAGGTGGTTGTCCGAAAGTAGTGTAGAGGATCCGACGCTGCGAATCGGAAACTCGCACCGCGCCCGTTCGAATCAGCATCGCCGGGTCGAGATCGCCAATGCACTCGGGAGGAAGCCGAAAGCTAATCATCCCCACGCCAAAAGGGACGCCGTTAACCGCTTCGGCTCGGACGATCGCCGGCTGGGCATTGACCTGTGCGAAGGCCCACGACGGGAAAAAGAAAAACGCCGAGAGCAGTGTGAGGAAAAGTCTGCGGGAAGGGACTGATTCTGGTTGCATTTGGTTTTCAGCAGCGGTTGGGCGGGGCGACCGTCAGCCGGTGGGCGACTGAACGCAAATCGTAAGGTACCCGATTTTAGCGAGTTACGGTGGAGGCTGCGTTTCGAGTCACACCCCTACGGGGCGTCCGCAAGTCGCTGGGAGGGATTTCGATTACCGGT
>JBJTQD010000718.1:0-2142 GCA_046075445.1 Planctomycetota bacterium | reverse complement strand
ACGCTGATCACGTTCATGTCCGGTTCGTACTCGACGTTGAACGTCTGCCAGTAGGGAGCAGCACCCGGGGCGTCTTGCCGCTGTACGCGAACCGTAAAACTCTTCGGTGTATTTCCGTAGGCGTCTTTGATCATGGCTGGTTACTGAAAAACGATGGGGGAAGGATACAGTTAAAAAATCGCGACCTCGAAAGAAACCGATCAAGCGTGGGCGGGTTCCCGCTTCTGTTTTGCTTGACGCTCTTTCCAGACTTTCTCGATCATGTCAGCGCCGACCAGGCCGTAAAGCCGCGGTCGTGGCGGAACACTCGAGGTATCGACGTCTTCATAAGTGATTTGCGGGTGGTTGCCGTCGTAGCTGCAAACGGTCGACTTGAGCCACTTCTTGTTGTTCTCAACGAAGCGGTCGCACCACTGCTCGGCCTCGGCTCGCTGCCCAGTTTCATCGGTTGCCTGCAGCGAGGGCATAGCGAAGTCTGGCTTAAAGTGAGCGCCACGGCATTCGTCGCGCTGCCAAGCTCCCTTCACGATCGCCTTGGCGACCGGGAACATATCGAGCAGGGCCTTGGTGAACATGACATTTTGGTTTGTCCACTGCCCCGTATCCGAGAGACTGCAGTTGCGGGCCCGGTCATGAAGTTCCGAGACCTTTTCGTAAGCTGACTTAAGCTGGTCGTTGCGGCGCACCACGGTCGCGGCCTTGGTCATCACATCGCCCAGTTCGCGGTGGATCAGGTACGGGTTCTCGTTGCCACCGGAACGTTTCAGGAGCGAGTCGTGCCGTTCCTGATGTTGCTTGACGGCTTCAGCCATCAGCGTTGTCTGATCAGCCGCCGAACCCTTGAGGCTGCTCAACTTGTTTTGCAGACATGGGCCGAGGAACAGCCCGCTGAAGATGCAGCTCAGCAGCGAGTTGGCGCCGAGCCGGTTCGCGCCGTGATAGTGGTAATCACACTCCCCGATTGCGTAGAGGTTCTCGATACTGGTTTGTTGATACCGCGGGCTGCCAGCTTGCAAGCCGCCCTCGGCGTTGGCTTCGTAGTCAGCCCAAAGGCCGCCCATCGAGTAGTGCACCGCGGGGAAAATCTTCATCGGGTTAGTTCGCGGGTCGACGCCCTGGAACTTCTCGTAAATATCGAGAATGCCGCCGAGCTTGCGGTCGAGTTCTGCTTTCGGGATGTGCGTCAGGTCGAGATAGACGCAGAGCCGATCCTGCTCGACGCTGCGCCCTTCGTTCACGCAGATATCGAAAATCTCGCGGGTCGCAATGTCGCGAGGCACGAGATTGCCGTACTTTGGATACCGCTCCTCGAGGAAATAGTACCGTTCCGCTTCCGGAATCGACTTCGGTGGTCGCGAGTCATTGGGTGTACGGGGAACCCAAACGCGACCACCTTCACCGCGAGCCGACTCGCTCATCAGCCGCAGCTTGTCAGCACCGGGAATTGCAGTGGGATGCACTTGAATGAATTCAGGATTGCCGAACTTCGCGCCAGCTTGGAAGCAACGGCTGGCGGCGCTGCCAGTGCACATCATCGACATCGTGCTGCGGCCGTAAATCAAACCCGGCCCGCCCGTTGCGACCACGACAGCATCTGCCGGAAAAGCCCGGATTTCCATCGTCGCGAGATTTTGAGCGACCGCACCGCGGCAAGCGCCACTGCTGTCCTGCACCGGCCCAAGGAAATCCCAATACTCGTACTTGGTTACCAGCCCGGCCGATTCCCAGCGCCGCACTTGCTCATCGAGTGCGTAAAGCAGCTGTTGTCCCGTTGTCGCGCCGGCAAACGCGGTTCGCTTGTAGAGCGTGCCACCGAAGCGGCGACGGTCGATATAACCTTCCTCTGTGCGGTTGAAGGGAACGCCGAGCCGGTCCATAAGTTCGATAACTTTCGGGGCCCAGTAAGACATCTCTTTTACGGGCGGTTTGTGCTGCAGGAAGTCACCGCCATACACCGTGTCGTCGAGGTGCAACCATTCCGAGTCACCAAGCTGCCGAGTCTGGTCGTTGCAGCTATTGAGACCGCCTTGGGCGCAAACGCTGTGAGAACGCTTCACCGGCACGAGGCTGATCAAATCAACCTGAATACCGAGTTCACACAGCTTCATGGTGCAGGAAAGCCCCGCCAACCCACCGCCGACC
>JBJTQD010000717.1:0-1652 GCA_046075445.1 Planctomycetota bacterium | reverse complement strand
GAATTTGATGGTCAATCGGTCTTGGTCAAGATTTCAACAATTCCCAAGGGAACTCGCAGTCAATCCTGGATGGGCTTTACCAGCTTCCACGACTACACGATCCAAGCCGAACTCTACGCCACTGGCGAGACCGACCGTCGCGCCGACATGGGGCTAATCAATCAGCGCTACACCCTCGACTTGATGGGCAAAGGGCAATTGCAGATTCGTTCTTGGACTCCAAGATTGGAGCTGCGATTCGCCAAGACAATTCCTTTCGATTGGACGCCCGGACAGTGGTACACGATGAAGTTTCGAAGTGAAACCGGAAAGGATGGCGTCACATTGAGAGGCAAAGTCTGGAAGCGCGGAGAGCCGGAACCAACCGAGTGGACTATTGAAGCGACCGACAAAACGCCAAACCTAAGTGGCAGTCCAGGTCTCTTTGGTAACTCGTCTGTGGCTGAGTTCTACATTGACAATGTGGAAGTTAGTGCGAATAAGTAAGTTGAACATCGAATCGTGCCGAGCTAGGTTTGTTGATTCGCTTGGCCCGTTGAGCCGCTAAATATGGGAGTTGCATCGTTATGAGCAATTGTTGGAAATCTATTCGCCGGCTGTTTTGCAGGCGGAGTATGGCAGTTTGCGGCGTTGTTTGGTCGGCAATGTTTTTGGCAAACGAGCGGCAGGCGTTCGGCCAAGAACCGCTCGATCCAACGAAGCAAGTTCGCGAGACGGCTAGTCAATTGAAAATCGGGGCGAGCGATTGGGGGCAGTGGCTCGGGTCGCCGTTCCGAAACAATGTCGTCGTCGCCGAAAAGATCCCGCTCGAATGGGACGTCACGACGGGCAAGAACATTCGCTGGTCCGCCAAGCTAGGATCGGAAACTTACGGTAACCCCGTTGTCGCAAACGGCAAAGTTTACGTTGGCACGAACAATGGTGCCGGATATGTCCCGCGATTCCCTAATAGCGTTGATCTAGGTGCACTGATCTGTTTTGACGAACAGACCGGCAAGTTTCTCTGGCAGCATTGCAACGAAAAGCTGCCCACCGGTCGCGTCCATGATTGGCCCGACCAAGGGATCTGCTCGGTTCCGATGATCGATGGCGACCGATTGTGGTACGTCTCCAGTCGCGGTGAAGTCGTTTGCCTCGATTCAGAGGGATTTCTGGATGGAGAAAACGACGGGCCGTTCAGCAAAGAGCCAAACGAGAACAAAGACGAGGCCGATGTCGTTTGGAAGCTCGACATGATGAAAGAGCTGAAGGTATCTCAGCACAATATGTGCAGTTGCTCGGTGACTTGCGCAGGCGAGTTGTTGTTTGTGATCACCTCCAATGGAGTCGATGAAGGACACGTCAATTTGCCTGCCAACGCCTCTCCGAGTTTTCTTGTCATGGACCGGAACTCGGGCAAGGTACTCTGGACCGACAATTCTCCCGGCGAAAACGTACTTCATGGACAATGGTCGTCGCCTGCCTACGGGACGCTGGGTGGAGTCGAACAGGTCTTGTTTGGTGGCGGCGATGGTTGGCTTTATTCATTCTCCGCCCGCGGCAAAGACGGCAAGGCGGAATTGCTCTGGAAGTTTGATTGCAACCCAAAGAAATCAAAGTACGCACTCCGCGGCGCGACCCGAAACCATGTGGTCGCGACACCGGTGATTTAC
>JBJTQD010000716.1:0-8822 GCA_046075445.1 Planctomycetota bacterium | reverse complement strand
GAACAGTTGCGTTCAATCTCCAGATAACGCAGAAAACGCTCGATCGCCGGAAGCATGCTCATGCCGTCTGACTCTCCGAACACATACCCGCAGAAACCGTCAGCCCAGTCGACTATTCGGCTGGAAACAGGTCCGAGACAGGTGGCAGCTCGAACCGGCCGGTCAACCCAATCGGATTGATCACTGGCGAAGATTTGGCAACGCGAACCTTCTGCCCCAGCACAGCCGCGTCATACCAGTTGAAGCTTAGCTCAGGATTCGAGGCAAACTTGCCCAAGGTGCGGAGAACTTCAGACTTGGTCGCGTCGTTGTACAGAAAGAGATAACGCTCTTCGCCCTTGACCAGCGCCAGTACTTGAATGTCCTTGGACAAATCGCACCCCCCAATTCCGTCGCTGAACGGTTCGCAGCTCCGTCGCCAATCGCAACGGACAGCCTTGAGCCCCTTGACAGCAGAGGGTTGAAATTCGAACTCGAGTCCCGCCTGCCGTGTTAGGGTTATCGGTAAATCGAAACCGGACCAACAGAACGTCACAGGAGAAGGCCAACTCCCGTCCCCCGGCAGCCCGCCCACCCCGAATAACCGGTCCCAATTACGAAAGTGCCAGCACAGAATTGGCAGCATTCCCGGCAAAAACAGGCGGCCAACCATACAAAAACAATTTGCAAACCGCCTCGTATTCACCCCCTCCACGAGTCCCACGAGTCCCCAGCCCCATGGCATCCTCTACCGGATCCCGTCTATCGCCCGCTAACTACTGAAGATGCCGCGACAACGCCTCGGCGGGGATCGGAATCACTTTCGTTGTTGCCGAAAGATCGGTCCGAAGAATATCCAAATCCCCCTTTTGACCGCCGGCCAGACTGAAGCGAATGATGAACAACCCGGCTTGAATCCCTTGGCCGGTGTAAGTCGGTGGCCAAAAGTCTTGCGCGTAGGTCGCTAAAGTGCGAGCCAACAAGCGAGTCGCTCGCCCCGAGAATCCGCCCATGACCATCTCCAAACGGCCTTGCGACTCGCGATGGAGGTAGAACAAGAAAGCGGTCTCTTCCTTTTGATTGTTACCCGAGACGAGCTGCCACTTGCCGTTCTCACCAATGTAATAAATCCCCGGTTCAGGACTCGGCACTGACTTGCTGAGATTCACACCGCCAACGCAGGAAGGAGGATGCGGGTCGCTTTCGCGATAGCGAATGAAAAACGGAATTTTCCGCTCTTCAGGTGTTGCCACGCCGTCTTGCGATACGAAGGGCTCGCAATTGAAGGCGTTTGCCAAAATGATCTCGACCACCGGATTGCTCTTGGTGCTGCCGATCCCGACCAGCGCCTTGTCCGCCTTCGTGTCGCAAAACTCGCGATAAACATAGTCCGATCGCTCGCGAACCTCAGCCTCCGAGGCCTGTCCCGGGCTCCAAACAAGGCTCTGCTTTAGCGTTTCCGGGTGCGGAACTGACTGCCCCAGCATCGCTTCATGGGTTCCCTCCCGCTTGTGGTGCTTCGCCGTTCCGCCCAAGGTCGTCACGCCGTTCAGGAGTTCCCCAAGGAGCACCGAGTCCGACGCGACAACGTAGGACACCTCTGAATTGTCCGACTCAACCTCGCGACGGACGCCCAAACAAAGCTCCAAGCGGCTACGCCGAGCTAGCAACTCCCAAAAATTCTCGGGCTCGATCGCAAACAAAGCCCCCGGCAATTGACTGGCCGTTGCATGGCCATGCTCAATCAAGTAATCGCACAGCCGCGAAAGTGCCTTGAGCGGGATGTATTTCACCTCGTTTTTCAGCAGGGCAGCAACTTGATGCCGGTCCAGTCCGGTGTATTCGACAATTGCCTTGATCGTACCCGGTCGCCTGCGTGGGTCCGGAATGTGTCCTAAAAGTTCTGCCAACCGGAAACTGTACTGCATCGAATCCCATCCTTTCGTCAATTAGCTGGCCGAAGTCCGCCGGGTTCATCCTCCCCAGCCAGTTCCCTCCAGTGCTCATTCCAGCAGACCCAAACCCGCCAACTTTCATTGCGGTCGCGCCCTGCATCTAGTCACAGCTTAGTTTTATCAATGGGAATTTCAACCCCGTTAAGGCTTCCAAAGCGAACCTCAAAGGCAGAACCTGCCGCATTTCAAAAGTCCGTTTGAACTCAAAAAACGATCTGGTATGCGTGTGGACAGTTTGCTAACGTCCCGCCCGTTCGGGCTGAACTACCACAACCACAGCCCCTACCCTGCGACCTTACACGTCAGTCACACAACTCAAAGTCCACTCTACAACAACACTTGAGTCAAACATGAATCGCGCGCTGGCATTCCGAGCTTGGTTTCTCGCCGCTCTGACAGGTCTTTTCTTTCTCACCCACGTCTCCAGCCAATGCGAGGCGCAGCGTTTTCCGTTTGGCTCAAAGGCTACGAAATCAAACACTCCGGTAAACGAGAACTTTGAATTAACCGAGAACGCGGGGCCTTGGCTCATCATGTGCGCCTCGTTCGCAGGAGAGGATGGCGACACCCAAGCCAGAGTCCTCGCGGAAGAATTGTCCCGCAAACACCGCCTGAAATGCTACGTCCATCGCCGAACTTTCGACTTCACTCAAACCTACACCGGGCTTGATTACGACAAGGAACAGACCGTCGACGCCAACGGACAAATCACGGTCCAACGTCGCAAGATGAAAGCTGCTCACGGCACGAAGTTCGACGAAATTGCCGTGCTCGTAGGCGATTTCCCCAGCATCGAGGACGGGCGGGCTCAGCAAGCGCTCGAACAAATCAAACATCTTCAACCCGAGGCACTCGGTGAATTGCAATCCGGTGAGACGAGCAGTCAACGAATGCGAGTTTGGCGCGAAGCGACCAAAATGATGAATGGCAACGGTGAGTTGAAAAATAAAGGTCCGATGCGGATGGCATTTATGATCCCCAATCCGCTGTTGCCCGAGGAATTTTTTGCCGCCCAGAAAGTCGACACATTCATGCTCGGAGTGAATCGGCAAGCCGAACACAGCCTGCTCGATTGCCCGGGCACTTACTCGGTGCGAGTCGCTTCTTTCCGAGGCTATGTCACGTTTGACTTGAACCAGATCAAAGCTTGGGAATCAAAGCAGAAGAATCCGCTCAAGAGCGGCAATGCTCTAGATTCAAATCATGGAGGCAGGAGAACGAGCCCACCTGATGACCGAAGAGCTGCGCAAACTTGGCGTCGAAGCATACGAATTCCACGACCGCCACGAAAGCTACGTCTGTGTCGGCTCATATGATTGGGCCACGACCAAAGACGCCGACGGCCAAATCACGCAAAATCCGGAGATCGTCAAAACGATTCAAATGTTCAAAGGTGATGTCGAAAACCTACCAAACCAACAAAACGCATTGGTTCCGAAGTCGCTCCCCAAATTGAAAAAAATGGGAATCGCTTTCGACATCCAGCCCGTCCCCGTGCTCGTCCCCAAAGCACCTCAGGAAACGCAAACCCTCTGGCGAAAGTAAGCGAAAACTCGACCGCAGAGAAAAGTCAAAGCTTGGAATTTCAGCTCGAACTCTCTTCTCTGCGACCTCTGCGAGTCCTGCGACTCTGCGACTCTGTGTTCTCAACTCACTCTTGCGGCTTGGTCATACTCATCGGGTCCAAAGCCGCATTTAGTTGGTCGACGGGCAACAACTGCTGCTCGAGACACAACTGGCGAATCGTTTTTCCACTGGCAAACGCTTCCTTGACAAGCTTGCTTGCCTTCTCGTAGCCGATCAGCGGGTTGAGGCTGGTCGCCATCGAAAGGCTCTTTTCGACAAACGACTCGCAAACTTCTGGATTCGGCAAAAGTCCATCGAGACAGAATTCACAGAACGCGTTCAGCCCATTGGCCATCAGCATGATGCTTTCCAGCGTCGTCGAGCCCATAACGGGCATCATGATGTTCAGCTGAAACTGCCCGCCGCCCGCTCCGCAGACCGTTATCGTTTGGTCGTTGCCCATCACTCGAGCCGCCACTTGCATCAGGCTCTCGCATAGCACCGGATTCACTTTGCCCGGCATGATCGAACTGCCAGGCTGGCGGTCGGGCAGCAGCACTTCAAAGAATCCACAGCGCGGACCGGATCCAAGCCAACGAATGTTGTTGGCCACGTTGAACAACGTCGTCGCGATCGCTTTCAATTGTCCATGGCACTCGACCAAGCCATCCCGCTGCGCATTCGCTTCGAAATGATTCGCTGCCTCGACGAACGGCACCCCACTGGTCTGGGCGATTGCCACCGCCACGCGATGACCAAACTCCGGATGAGTGTTGATCCCCGACCCGACTGCCGTCCCGCCAACTGGCAATTCCAAAATCGAACGCAGCGCAACTTCGGCACGGCCCAGCGACAATTCCAACTGCCGAGCAAATCCGCCGAACTCTTGCCCCAAAGTCAGCGGCGTGGCGTCCATCAAGTGCGTTCGCCCGATCTTGATGAACTTCGCCCAATCAGCCGCATGCTTCGCCAAGACCGCATGGCAACGCCGTAGAGCCGGCAGCAATTGGCTTTGAATCTCCATTCCGACCGCAACATGAATCGCTGTTGGGAAAGTGTCGTTCGTGCTCTGCCCCATGTTGACGTGGTCGTTGGGGTGAATCGGCTTCTCAGCCTGAAAGCGATCGCCACCGAGCATCTCAATCGCCCGATTGGCGATCACCTCGTTGACGTTCATGTTGCTGCTGGTTCCCGAACCAGTCTGAAAAATGTCGATCGGGAACTGGTCGGCCAGCTTGCCGTCAGCAACTTCTCTCGCCGCCCGCAGCATCGCATCGACTTGTTGTGCAGTGAGCTTGTTCTTGCCAGTCCGCTCCAGCTTTCCCAGATCGCGATTGGCTATTCCACAGGCGTATTTCACCAATCCCATCGCGCGAATCAATTGCGGCGGCAACCGCGAGCCCGAAACCGGAAAATTCTCTACCGCCCGCTGAGTCTGCGAGCTGTAATAAGCATCTGCTGGAACCGCGACTTCTCCCATGGAGTCGCGTTCGATGCGCATTTTCGTCCCGGTCGTCGTACTGGTCATTGAGTTTCTACTCCTGGTCTTTAAGCTGTCTTCCAGTCGGGGGCCTGTTGCCCGAACCCGCATTTTAACGGTTCGAATTCAACGCGCAAGTGGACTTCAAACGCACCGCCTGCGCTCTCCTTCCCCCGCTTCCCCGAGCAGAATCAGAAAGACAACTGACATGGATTTCGCTGCACTGCGAAAAGAATACGAAGACCGCGGCTTGGTTCCCGACGCAATGAACGCTGACCCTGTGGTCGAATTCCAGCACTGGCTGAAAACGGCGATCGAAAACACGCCCGGCGATTGGTTCGAACCAAATGCCTTCACCCTCTCAACCAGTTCTTCCGAGGGAGCCGTCAGCTCTCGAGTCGTGCTGCTAAAAGGCGTCCGCCACGGGCACCTTTTTTTCTATACCAACTACGAGTCCCAAAAGGGAAAGCAGATCGCCTCCAACTCACACATCGCCGCCTGTTTTCACTGGCCCTACCTGGACCGGCAAGTCCGAATCGTTGGGAAAGCCCACAAGACGTCCGCAGAGGATTCGCTCACTTATTTCCACAGCCGCCCGCGCGGTGCTCAAATCGGAGCTTGGGCTTCGGCTCAGTCCGAACTGCTTCCTGAACGCGAAGCGCTTGAACTGCGAGCCAAAGAACTCTCCGAGCGATTCGCTGGGCAACCCGTGCCGCTTCCGCCGCACTGGGGTGGGTACGAAATCACTCCCGAGACGATCGAATTCTGGCAAGGCCGCACGGACCGGCTCCATGACCGCATCGTCTATCGACGCAATCCAAGTGATCACAACTGGCAGACCTCGCGGCTTTCGCCCTAGGGCGTCAGACAAAAGCCAGCAATCGCCACACCGCTAAATTGCCCGCGAAGGGCATCTCGCATTTTCGTTTTTGGGTTTTTCGTTTAGCCCGTTGCCGAAGGCTAGGCGCAGTGCGGACGCGGTTGGCCGTGTTGGCACATCGTAAGTCGATCTAGCCGCGCCTCGCCGTTGGCTACGGGCTAAACGATTAAGACCAATAGACGCGGGTCATCATTCCGCAATGCGTTCTATCGGCGCGTGCCTACGGATGGCGCTCGGCCGACTCGCTGGCCACTTCCCGGGAAACCTGAATTCACCGGCCCCGGCGCGGATTGCGAATCGCGGCTCGCACCACTCGACCAACCAAACGCTCCGCTCGGCGCGATCGGGTTCACGCGCCGACCACTCAAACCGCTGCGAGTCTGACCCGGTCCAATCGGCGAACGCAAACTTTGAGGTGCGTAACTCGGCGCCGGGGAGTCATCAGGCAACTCTGCGGGCGTTGGCTGAACTCCCGAGTCAGCAGGCAACCAACTCTGCAAACCGGTATTCAAGTCGGAATATGGCTGGTAATAATCGGAATCGGGACCAGGGTTCTGGGTGTGATAACCGGAGCTGTAGCCAATTCCCAGCCAGCGGTCGAGCGAGCGAACCGGCCGGGCTCCGTACGGGTACCACTGAGCGTCCGCTTCTTGCACCAAAGCGACGGAAAACAGCGTTATCAGCAGAGCCAATCCCAGTTTCATCGCAGACTCTCAGGCAATGCAATCATCGACCAGCCCCCTCGCTGCTTCGACAAACGCGATCGATTTGGGACTCGTCGCTATCGAGCTAAGTGAGCCACACAAGAGAACTCACCGCGGATGCTTCTACCGTGTTCATCGGAATAGAGCCTAGGACCGGAACGCTCAAATGACTCGACACGCGCTACCAACGGCAAGCTTCATTCCGGTTTTGCCTTTCAGATAAGCCCTGTCGGGCAGGTCGACCTGGCAACTCTGATAAACTTTGACGGCAACAGAACGGGCTTCGAAATTCAGAAGCCTCAAACGGGCCGACGCGGGTCGCGAGTGTGACTGAACCAAACGCGCAACTAAATCTCGCCCGAAAGCGACCGCTGACACTTTCCCTCGACCCGCAACGTCAAGTCATCACTCGTGTCAAACTCGCGGTCGGGGCCAGCGCTTCTCAAAAGCGCCCCCTCCTTTTCCACGTCGAATCGCAAAGATTCGCCCCAAGCATCTTTGTGCTTAATCGCGACCATGTTGGCGTCGATCCACTGCGGCAAGTTGCCGTCGTTCACTTCGCGGTACTCTGCAAATTCGGCTTGAGCCACCTGCAGCGTCTGCCCCGTGACGCGTCCGAGTTCGCGGTTTTGCGCGCTCAGCACCCGCTCTTGACGATGAGCCTCTGCCCTCTGGTGGGACGAAACTCCCATCGCGATCAACCCGCCAGCGAGGGCCATGCCCAGTAAGCTCAGCACCATCCCGGCCCGAGCCAGGCCCCGCGGCTCCCTTCGCATTCCGACAAGATTCAGCAGCAGCGCCAACGGGCTGAGGAATCCGGCAGTCAAAAAGGAAAACAGCGAGAGCCCGAAGCCGAAAAAGCCCCACCAGTTCCAGCGTCGACGGGGAACCGGCGGCGCGTCAAAGCCAATGTAAATCGGTTGTCCGCGGTAACGATGCTCAAAAGGAATGTGAAAAGCCATGTCGCTGCTCCATCGTCCCGCCGAGGCTCTGGCCCCAGACGGCTGCTCATTGTTCGCAATAAAGGCAGGCACCTGCCCGCCAGTTGGAGCTTTATTCGCCGGCTCAATTCACTTATTGGAGAAAATTTTTACTCGCCTTATGAAACCCGAAAACCGGGCACTTTCCTCCAGCTGAGTCTCATTACCAGCGCCTGGCTCGACCGTTGACCGCGACTATTTCCCCCCCGCAACCTCGAGAGCCATCTGCTTGAGCCCCCGCAGGTCAATCTTGCCAGTTCCCAGCAGCGGCAACGACTCCACCTTGTAGAAACTATCCAGCCCCGGAATAAACAGGTTTGGGAACCCCTGGGCACTCAATCCCTTGCACAATTCCTCGGGCGTCTTTCCGAGCGCCGTGTAGAGCACGACCAGTCGCTCGCCCTTCCTCGGGTCGGGAACGGCTGTCACCGCCAAGCTCATCTGCTCTTCACCGCTGCCAGAAAGATTCGTAAGCGCCTCTTCCACCGTGACGTGCGGAACCATCTCGCCGCCGATCTTCGAAAAGCGGCTGACTCGACCTGTAATCTTGATAAAGCCGTCAGCGTCGATCAGCGCGACGTCACCCGTCTTGTACCATCCATCCACCAGCACCTCGGCGGTCAACTCCGGTTGATGCAAGTAACCCGCCATCACATTCGGTCCTTTGATCCAAAGCATCCCCGCTTCGTCGCTACCCAACTCTCGGCCATCATCCAAGTCCAACACCTTAACGGCAACGTTCGCTATCGGTCGCCCCACCGTGCCTTCCTTGCAATCGACCTGAAAATTATCCAGCCGCCGCGTTGGGGGTACGTTGACTGAAACCAGCGGTGACAACTCGGTCGTGCCATATCCTTCGATCGGCCGCACGCCATACTTTTGCTCAAACTCTTCGGCCAACTCGCTCGGCATCTTCTCGGCCCCGACGACGACGACCTCCAGCGTCTTAAACTCCTCCGGCGTGCAGCGTTTCATAAAGGTCCGCAGGAAGGTTGGCGTCGCCAGCAGAATGGTCGCCTTGTTCTCCTGTACCAGTTTTCCCACCTGCCGCGCATCGAGCGGGCTGAAGTGGTAAACCCCTTGAATATTCAAAGCCATTGGCCCCCACATCGAGATGGTATAGCCGAACGAATGAAAGAGCGGCAAGATTCCGGCGATCGTGTCCTCTTTCTTTAGCGAAATCACCTGGTCCACACCATCGATGTTCGAGCCGATATTCTGCTGGGTTAACTGCACACCCTTCGGTGTCCCGGTCGAACCCGAGGTGAAGATGATCGT
>JBJTQD010000715.1:0-1627 GCA_046075445.1 Planctomycetota bacterium | reverse complement strand
GGCATCGGTGACGCCAGGTGACTTTGTTTCGCTCAGGTCAAGAATCTGCAGCTCCGGTAATTGCGAGAGGCTGTTGATCGCGGCGTCCGTGATCGCCGTGGCGCGCAGGTCGAGGCTGGTGATCTTTCCCAGACTGGCCAGAACCGCGACGCCCGCATCGCCTACCTTTGTGCGAAAGAGCGTAATTTCACTGAGCTCTTTCAAGTCTTTTAGATAGCTGATTCCGACATCGGTGACGACCGTGTCATTCAGCCCCAGCACGCGCATCTTTTTCATCTGGCCTACCGACTTCAAACCTTCGTCGGTAATCTGCGGTCCCCAAACTTTTAAGAACTGGAGGTTAGGCAGAGTCGCCAGCGCGGCGAGACTTTTGTCGGAGACACGGTTGCAGTCGGTAAGGTCGATCGCACGGAGCGTTTTCAGCCGGGCAAGTTCGACGACTCCATCATCACCGACGCGGGTCTGTCCAACCCGCAATTGCTCCAAGGCCGGAAAGCCTGCGACAATCTTCAGTCCAGCGTCAGAGATGTCGCTGCGAAAAAGCTGCATCATCTTCAGCTTCGGCAACTTGGCCAGTTCAGTCAGTGCGGCTTCGTCAATCGGCGACTGCTCGGCGACGAGCGTTTCGAGTTGACCGACCTGAGCAAGCCGCTGGAAAGTTTGAGCGTTCGCCGATGGACCGCTAATCGAAACCTGAGTCACTCCTCCAAGTTGGCTGAGAGCGGCCAGCGCGTCGTTCAAATTGGAAGCCTGAGTCAAGTCAGCGGCAACGGCTCGGCCGGAACTTGGGTCGACGCTCAGGACTCCCCCGAGCGATTCGACAGCTTGAACCGCTTGGGCTTCGGCTGCTTTGAGCGAGGCCGAAATTTGAGACTCGAGCTTTTTGTTTTGTTCCTTCAACTGTTTGACTTCGGCTTCGAGCTTCTTTAATCGCTCGGCAACATCGGCTGGGAGTTCTGCCGCAGCTGGAGCAGCCCCGCCGCCGACTGCGTCGATTTTCGCCTCGAGTTCCTTGAGTTTCGTCTTAACGATCAGGGGATCGTAATTGCTCGTCTCGCAGCCGGCGAAAACAAAGAGAACGAGGGCCGACATTGCGAGCGATGAAGTCCAGCGGACATCGAATCGGTTTCGGCGAGTGACTTTAGCGCTGGAAACTATGGCACGGCCAAGCCGCGAGGAATTCAGATTAGTCATAGAAAATTACTCCAGCGGGTCAGCGCTGGCGAAAGAAGATGGACGTCTGCAGGATCAGGCGAAAGCGTGACAGACACCGAGACGCTCGTCCAGCGGATTAAAAACGATGCCTTTTGAGGCTGGAGTCATTCTAATTCAAGCCGCGACCTGCGTTTCGCCCGTAGCCGACGCCGTCAGGCTTTGGCGCAGGCGAGGCGGTTGAAAGCAGGGCTTGTATCACGATTCAAACACGCTCGTTGTTGGCCTGTTTGTCGGTTTTTGAATGCACTTGAATGATTGATACACCATCGGTGCGTTGGACAATTGATTCTTTCTTTTCGCGTTTCGCGCGCCGATTTCCGTCAGACCGAGGCCGAGCTGCCGAACCGGGGGCTGGCTCTTTCGTTTAGCCCGTAGCCGGAGCCCAAAGCCGCGAGGCTTTGGCGCAGGCGAG
>JBJTQD010000714.1:0-1977 GCA_046075445.1 Planctomycetota bacterium | reverse complement strand
GTTCAGCGGCTGTTTCCGTGGTTGGTTAAGGAGCAGTGAGGTAGCCTCGGGGGAGGGCTCACCGGTATACTTGTTGCATGGGCAATCGGTTAAGGAATTGCCAGAAAACAGTTTTCAGTACTGGAAGTGAAAAAATGAAGCGTTTGGCGATTGCCTTGTTATGTCTCGGTCTGAATGGGGGAGTAGGATTGGCACAAGAGAACCCAGGGGCCGAGTCAGTGATTCCTGCTCCCGCTCAACAGCCGGCGAATTTGAAGGAAAAGGCGAGTTATTTGCTGGGCTTTGATTTCGCTCAAAGCCTCAAGCAGCAGCAAGCTGACTTGGACCTCGACCAAGTGATGGTCGGGATGAAAGCGGCTCTGGAAGGTAAAGAAATCGACATGACACCCGAAGAAATGCGCAGCGTCATGATGGCTTTTGAACGCCAGTGTCAGGAAAAAATGGTTAAGGCCCTGCAAGCCCAAGCTGAAGAGAACAAGTCAGCTGGCGAGGCCTATCTGAAGACCAACGGTGCCAAGGAAGGTGTCACCTCTTTGCCAAGCGGCGTGCAGTATCGAGTCGTAACTGGCGGCGCTGGTGATTCCCCAACCGTCGAGAGCAAGGTCAAGGTTCACTACACCGGCAAGACCATCGACGGAAAGGTATTTGACTCCTCCGTTGAACGCGGCGAACCAGCTGAATTTCCAGTCGGTGGGCTAATCAAGGGCATGACCGAAGTACTGCAGAAGATGAAGGTCGGCGACAAGTGGGAAGTCAGCATCCCCTCAACGCTGGCTTACGGCGAAAACGCGCCGCCTCAAATCGGACCGAACCAAGTTCTGATTTTCGAATTGGAATTGCTCGAAATCTTGAAGTAACCACTTCTTGTGCTGAACGAAAAACGCAAATGGCTCTGCCAACGAGGCAGGGCCGTTTTTTTTGAAGCGTCTGAGTAAGCCCGTCTCGTCCCCAGCCGCCCTGAGCGGGTCGGCGCTAGCCGCCGGTCGAACCAACACCCGACGCACCACTGAAAGCAAGCGTTTGAATCCTTCGCCGCAAGTTCTTCCACTTCCGCCGACTCGCCTTCTACCGGTAAAAAATACGGCTTGCCGCACTGGCCGGCCTCAAATACCCAAACTGGCCAAGCCCTCAGTGACTTGCGAAACGAACCGCACGACCAGCGGGTGCGCGCTATTCAGTTGCTCGATTTGTTCCCGAATCGAGCTGGCCTCGCTCGGTGTATCTGTCTCGTCTGATTTTGGGCTTTCCAACAAGCGTCGAAAATCGGCGGCTAAGCGCTGCAGAGACTCTAAAGTTTGTGAGTCAACTTCTTTGACCTGCGCCAGTTCCCGATGAAGCTGTTCAAGCCGCTGATTCAAAATTTCATTAGCCACAAGAAATCCCTTCGAATTGGTTAACCGAGATAGCCAAGGCGGTAAGTCGTTATTCCTCTCCGAGCACGCGCGGCCCCTCGCGACGAATCAAACCAGCTGCCTGGTAAAGCCCATCCGCGAGATTTTCCAGCACATCATCCAAGGTCAGAACACCAAACAGCT
Organism: Planctomycetota bacterium; assembly: GCA_046075445.1. Lineage (GTDB taxonomy): Bacteria > Planctomycetota > Planctomycetia > Pirellulales > Pirellulaceae > BJ22. Next base: position 442 of record JBJTQD010000714.1, on the reverse strand, counting down.
CGCCCGCATCATCCACGATCGGCAACCGCCGAAAAGGGCCGTTCCGCATGATGCCAACACATTCGGTAAGCGAAGCGGTCTGCGGGGCAACCTTTGGATTTTCGGTCATCACATTCGCGACTGAAGTTCGATTCGGATCGAGAGACCTAGCCAAACTGCGGACCGTTAAGTCGCGATCAGTGACGATCCCGACCGGTCGGTTGTGGTCGTTAACGACGACTAGGGAGCCAACATTGCGATCATTCATCCGTCGAGCGGCGACCAAAACGGTTTCCTTTGAGGTAGCGGTGTCGACGTTTCGGGCACAAAAATTTCCTGCGTTCATGGCTAGTCCTATGTTTTGTGAGAGTTGACGCATCTTTTGCTGAGTCATTCGCAATCGCGTCTGGTCCCCTCAACGAGCAAATCGAATGCCAAAGGAAATCGCTGCAGGAAACAGTGC
>JBJTQD010000713.1:0-2543 GCA_046075445.1 Planctomycetota bacterium | reverse complement strand
CATAATTTCGCCAGTCCGTCACTGGCGCACCCGAGACGGCAACTTGAAAAACATCGGGGTACTTGAGGACCGCTAAGGCCGACATGTAGCCGCCGTACGAGTGCCCAAAAATGCCGACCCGATTGGCGTCGATGTAAGGGCGCTGGCTGAGGTAACGCACGCCGTCCGCTTGGTCAGCAATGTCGGGACCGCCGAGCCTCAGGTAAGTCGCCGCCTCGAATGCTTTGCCGCGGCCAACCGTGCCGCGGTTGCCAATTTTGGCTATCACAAAACCAAGCTCGCAGGCTGGATTCATCGGCGTGTAACGATTGTTAAACGCCTGCGACTCGGGACCTCCGTAAACATCGATGACCAGTGGATACTTCTTGGTCTCGTCAAAGTTGGAGGGTTTGCTCAGCACGCCATAAATCATGGTTTTGCCGTCATCTGCAAGAAACGAAAACATCTCAGGAGCCGACAACCCCTCGGCGACGGCTGCGTCTTTGGTCCCCGTCGCCAGCACAGCCACTTCTTTACCAGCCTCGTCGTAGACTACCGTACTCGGCGGCACATCGTACTGCTCTCGCACCGCAAGTACAAAGTTGTTGGATGGGGCAATGTCGAAAGAAGTGTGATTCAGCGGACTGCTGGTCAGACGCCGGTCATCGGTTCCATCGAGCTTGACGCGATGCAGCTGAAGGTTGTACGGATTCTCCGCGCTGAATGCGCTGTAGTAGAAAAAGCCAGCGGGCTCGTCGACCAACTCAATCCGATTGCAGGGATAGTTCTCAACCTTCGAAAGCGAATTGAGTAGTCGCCCGTCGAGGTGTCGCAGTTGGTAATGTTTGTAGCCATTCGCTTCGGTTTGCCAGATGAATCGCTCGCCGTCACTGAGGAACTGCATTTCGGGCGAATTCTCTTGCCAAGTTTCCTGCTTCTCCGACAACACGGTTCGTACAGCCAGCGTCTCAACGTTAATGGCTAAAACATTGAGCACATCTTGTCTGCGGCCGGTGCGATTGACCAGCAACTCTTTGCCGCTGGGCGTGTAGCGGACGTTGAACAGGTACTGCATCGGTTCGCCCGGAATCGAGACCTTGCGAGCCTCCCCTTTGGCGAGGTCGTAAACCCAGATGCTGACCTCAGGATTCCGCTCGCCAGCTTTGGGATAGCGAACGGTTTTAATTGTGGTGTAGAGATCCTCGTTAGCCAGCGTGAGGTGGTAGTCTTTCATGCCGGCTTCGTCGACTTCATACCAAGCTAGTTTGCCGCTGTCGGGAGACCACCACATGGCATCTTTCTGATTCAGCTCCTCTCCGTAGACCCAGCAGCAGGTGCCGAAGCGATGGAATTCGGCGCCCTCGGTGGTCAGCTGTTTCTTCTGCTCCTTGTCCGCGACTGACTCCAGCCAAACATTTCCATCCCGGTACACGGCATTCCATTTCCCATCGGGTGAAGGCTCGACCGTTCGCTGCTGCGCGCGGGCGACGGGTGTGCCGGCGGGGCGCTTGGGAAGAGCCGGAGGTCGTTTGGCTTCGGCCGGCTCCGTCGTTGCTTCAGCAACGTTTCCCGTCGCCAAGTCGAGCGACCAGCGCTGTTTGTTCAGTCCGAAGACGAGAGACTTTCCGTCCTCAGCCCAAAGCGGCTTGTCCACTCGTCCCCCACCGGACAGGCCATTGCGCTTCTGCATGAAGGCTTGCATGCGAGGAATGCCGTAACCTTCAGGCGGGGCTGCAGCTGAGTCGCCAGCTTGCGGCGCCGCAGCTGATTGAGCCAACAAAACTTGGGCCGTTCCACCGAGAGTTAAAATCGCAAGCAAGGTAACAAGGAAAGCTCGTTTCATGGTCAAGATGAACTCGCAAATCAGACTATGAGCCACTGTGGGGAATTAACGAGCCCTGATTCTAATCTGCCTCGATGGCTGAAGCGACCAGTTCTGGCGGGACTCGCTTCCGAGGCGGCTCATCCCGGTCGTCAGGATCCGGGCCGTGCTGCTACAATTAGCCAAATCCAAAAAGTGGCCGAAGTCGGTCAACAAAAGGCGAAAGTCTTTCTTGCTTGTTTCAAAATTTGCTTGCCGGTTTACCCCGGCAACCCCTCTCTGCTATGACCAAAAAGAAAAATGTGCTGCAGCAGGCTCGCGAGGGTAACTCCGGCGACCGTAGCGACCGCGCTAAAGAAAAGAGTGTTCAACCAGCTTCACGCCGCCCAATGCGCTGGGACTTGGTGATCATCTTTCTGGTGATCTCAATCGGCGGCAGTTGGGCTGTACTCGCATTTCGCCCGGGTATCACCGTGCCAGTCTATACCTACAAAGTCGTCAACACGTTCCCCCACGACCCCGAGTCTTTTACCCAAGGACTTCTCATCGACGCTGAGGGGATCGTGTACGAAAGCACCGGACAGTACGGTCAGTCAAAGCTTCGTAAGTATCGCTTGGAGTCGGGGGAAATTCTCAAGCAAGTTGATTTGAGTAAAGAGTATTTTGGGGAGGGCCTCGCACTTTGGGGTGATCAGTGCTGCCGGGCTGTGCGACACGCTGAAAGCAGAGGGCAAGAGCGATC
>JBJTQD010000712.1:0-10167 GCA_046075445.1 Planctomycetota bacterium | reverse complement strand
AAGCAAACCCGCTCGCTCCAAGCCGCATGACGCGTGTCTGACATCGCCAAATGTCGAATTGACTCCGCGCGCTCGGTGCTTGATACCGCGCACTCGGCGCGGGTCTCCCGACCCCGCCGACAGCGCAAGTGCGGACCGCCTCACGCCGGTTTTCCTCCCATGAGTCCCATGAGTCCCATGAGTCCCATGCGCCATCACCAACAAAAAAACCGGGCCGTTCTTGCGAACCGCCCGGTTTGAATTTTCCCCTGATTTCTCAGGCTTCCTCAAACGCTGTTTGACGACTGGACCTTCTCAGCCAGCCGATGCCGAGCGACGTGCAGACGCCGCTTGATCGTCCCTTCGGGAGCCCCGAAGACAACGGACATCTCCTGAATCGTCATCTCGTCAAAGTAGAAGGCCACGAGCGTCGCGCGGTCGAGATCTCCCAACCGCTGCAAACCCTCCTGAACCTCTTGCTGAGTGTCCTTGACCAGCAATGAGTCGAACGAAGAGCCCTCACGCGACTCCATTCGCTCAACGGCGGTCAAGTCGCCGTCGAGTTGGAGCGCTCGCCGCTGCTTCATCCCATAAACGATCCGGCGGGTGATGGTCTTCAACCAGCCAGCCAATGCTTCCGGCTTCTCGAGCTGATCTAAACGCTGCCAAGCCCGGACGCTGACGTCCTGGACGACATCATCGGCGTCGTTCCAATCACCGAGATCGCAGTAGGCCCAGTACCTGATCCGCGAGCGGTGAAGCTCGATCAACTGAGTGAACGCTTCTTCGCTGCCGCCCTGAGCAGCGAGAATGAGTTCGCTCAAAGTCATTGAATCTTCAAATCCGAACATAGGTGCACTTTTCCCCTCTGCCGGCACATCCGGGTGCGCGGCGATACCTGAGAGGCGTTGCTGCATCAGCGAAAGTCGCCGAGGTGCAACGGCAGTCAGGCAAACCTGTGGATACGCGGCCTCAAGGCGCGATTGAACGGCACGAGCCGACAACGCTAACCCTGAAAGACGAAAGGCCGCACAGCCAAAAAAACCACTGAAATCCGCGAGTCAAATCGCAGCTGTCGAAAGCTGCGGGACATCCCCGTTGTCACACTGCCGCAGCAGTCATGACACTCGATGTCCTGCCTAGTCTTGGTCTCTACTTGGCAGTTGTCTGCCACTTAGATTCCTGTCACTTAGGCCAATCCCGAAGTAACTGGCCACGTTGCGGAAAAGCTCCGCTGTTGGCCGGTTAAGCTTCGCGACACACTCGCGGTGCCAAGTCGAGCCACAACCTGTTGCGCAATTTGGCTTTGTCTGCGACGTTCCTGTCAGGAAGTCCACAAACTGTTCCAAAAGCGGGTTGGGCCCACTTACTAGCTGGCCAGTCGACGGTTTTGAGAACACCGTGTACTTGGCCATCAGAGGGAGCAAACCGCCGGGGACGGATTGCATCGCCAACACGCCGATAGAACGATTGCTCAAATAGGCAATTGCGTTACTTCGAATCTTGCGTGAATTGGTCTTCTGCATCTCGTCACTCCTGGCGCCGCTCGGGGCACCTCAATTGAGATCAAGAAAAAAGAATAGATCCGGGATTCGTTCCCAGATTAACGATATTGGGTTTCCAGCAACCACTGTTCGTCTCTTCATCAGTTTCACCCGGCAACTACGCCCGGCAAACCCTGTTGAGAAACCGCCAGTAGCAGGTCCAGTCCCCGGTTCCGGGTCGGTGATACCGACCCTTTGCCAAAGCTGTGGAAACCCGCTCGACAATTACTAGAATCCCCTTTCGGTCTTAAAGGTTCGCGGGAATTCCAAAAAAGTCAAACATTTATTTTGACTCCCCGTATTTCCGGTAAAACGCGAGCCCAGCCCAGAACAAGGCGGACAGCTTTCAAATCGGGACGCGTCGCCCCAGAGCTAGGGTTTGGGTAAGTTGTTCCCCCCTAAACGGCCCTGCAAATTTCTAGGGGCGTCAATAAACCAAAGAGTTCGGTTCAGAAAAAAATGCCGCGAACCCGGTCCTCAACCTAACAGCTCGAGCGTACTCCACAGGCTCGGGTCCTCAGCCAGCGGCAAATCGGGCCCAACCCCCAGCGTATTCCAGCCCAATTCCCGGTCGGTCACGGCCGCCGAAAATCCAAGCAACCGCTGCTCCTGCGGACTCCAGCCATTGAGCAAACTAGCTGGAATCTTCAGCATCAAGTCGTAGCCACCCGGGACCAAACTCCCTGTCGAAACCACCTTCCCACGATTAATCGTCGGTGCATCTTCCTTCGCCCGGTTAATTCGCAACATCCCGCAGCTAGCCGACTCGCGCCCTCCCACCGGACTGGGACAAGCGATAAACCAGTGACAATACCGCGTCGCCCGGTGCACGTTGTGCGTGTCCCGCGTATCAATCCAAAACTGCATCCCGTCACTCTCCAGCGGTTGGCTTGGCTTGACCCACAGCGACTGAGTCTTTCCCCGCACCGACAGTCCGAGGAAAAATGCCTCCTCCATCCAACCGCACCGCAGCCGCGCGTACGGATGCTGCCCCTCAAATAAACCGAGCAACGAAACCTCACCCGCCGCATCAAATTGCGCAAACCCCTTCGGTTCCGACTTCAGCCGCGGACAACCGAACTTGCAACGAAACAACAGATTGCGAGGAATCGATACAGGGTTGGACATAGTCGTGAATCTGAAATGCGGAATGCGGAATGCGGAATGCGGAATGCGGAATGCGGAATGCGGAATGCGGAATGCGGAATTTATAATGCGCGCTCGGCGCGGGTCTCCCGACCCCGCCGACAGCCCAAGTGCGGATTACCTCAAATTGTCTCTTCTCCCATAAGTCCCACGAGTCCCAAAAGTCCCACGAGTCCCATCAACCTCAAGAACTCCCCTACTTCCGCGCTGCCGCGGCCGCATAGTGCTCCTGCAGAAACTCCTGCAACTCTTTCTGCGTCAATTGCTCCAGCCGATCAAAACTGATCGTCACCAAATCGTTGGTCGCATCGACCGGCTTCACAGCCTGTCGTACGCCCAGACCACTGACGCGTCCCAGTGGAAACTTGTCTTTCGGACCGAGCAGTTGCAATTGCACGGCGTCCGGCTTCTTGGTCAACAGCGAAGCCCAATGCCGTCCACTCTCCGGCAGCGTCATGTGCACCACTTGTTTGTTGGTCCACTCAAACTTTCCATCCGGAGCCAGTTCGGTCAACAGTTTGTGTAAACGCTCCAGCACCGGCGGCTCCCAAGCAATCATCTCGCCCGGCGGAAAACCCTTGCGGAGAAAATGCCACTTCTGCCCCAGCTTGACCCAAGGGAGAAGCTCCTGCGGGTTGCTTTCAACTCGCTTGACTCGCTCCGAAAATCCCTCGATCGCTTCCTCGACGAACTGCCAGAACTCCGGCGTGTCGATTTCCTCGAAGGTGTGGACTCGAATTTCGATCTCTTGCCAAGCCGCCTGCGAACTCAACCGAACTCGCGACTGGTTCCCATAGATTGGCAACTCTTCCATTTCATTCGGGGTCTTAAGCTTGATCCGCTCCTGGAGTTCGGCCTGCTTAAACGTGCCACGCCGCACCCGGAACTTCAGCTTCAGTAACCACCGCTCGCCGGTCAATGCGTGCAGGAACCAACCCAAACTTGCCTTGTTACCGGTGACTTCGACGACGCTGCGCGAATTCCAGTTGGTCGGAGCAAACCCCTCATGCTGCTCGATCTTGTCGATCACGGCCGCCAAAGCCCGCCCATCCCAGTTCACCGGATTGCCATCGTGAGCAACGCGGTCTTGCGTGTGCCAGCGCCGGCCATTCTCTTCCCACGGCATCCGAGCCTCTCGGCCCACTTCTTCAATCTCAATCCCCTGCTCAGGCTGCTGCGCCTCCGGGTCAAACGGTATTCGCGGCTCATACGGATCGCGTTCCAGCACCTCGCGCAATGCCTCGCCCGTGTGACTCCGCGGCAAGCCAGATTTTTCGCTGGCCCGCCCCGCATACTCGACGATCATCTCCGGCGTTCCCGCAATCACGACCTGCCCGCCAGCATGGCCCGCCTCCGGCCCCATATCCACGACCCAATCTGCCGCCTTGATGATGTCGAGGTTGTGTTCGATCAGCAGCACCGTGTTGCCTAGGTCGACCAACCGCTGCATCACGTTCAGCAGCTTCGCCAAGTCATCGAAATGCAAACCGGTCGTCGGCTCATCAAGCAGATAGAGCGTCCGGCCAGTATCGGGCCGAGCCAACTCGGCAGCCAGTTTGACTCGCTGGGCCTCACCACCCGAAAGGGTCGGCGCACTTTGGCCCAGCTTGACATAATCGAGTCCCACATCGCAAAGCGTCTGCAGAATGCGTTTGATCTTCGGGATGTTGCTGAACAGCTCAACGGCCGTCTTGCAAGGCATCTCCAGCACATCGTTGATCGAATGTCCTCGATACCGAACGGCTAACGTCTCTTCGTTGTACCGCTGGCCCTTACACGTCTGGCACTCGACCCAGACGTCAGGCAAGAAGTGCATCTCGATACAGATTTGACCATTGCCTTCACAAGTTTCGCAGCGTCCGCCCTGAACGTTGAAGCTGAACCGCCGCGCCGTGTAGCCTCGTACTTTCGAGTCGGGAAGCTCGGCGAACAAATTCCGAATCAAATCAAACACGCCGGTGTAGGTCGCCGGATTGCTCGAAGGCGAATTGCCCAGCGGTTGCTGGTCGACTCGAATCACCTTGTTGATGAACTCGATCCCGTTGATTTTCTTGTGCGCGCCCGGCGTGACGCCTGCCTGATGTAACCGTCTCGCGAGCGAATTGTAGAGCACATCGTTGACCAGCGAGCTCTTTCCGCAGCCGCTCGGTCCAGTCACGACGGTCAGCGTCTGCAGCGGAATCTCGAGGTTCACATCTTTAAGGTTGTTGTGTCGCGCACCGAGAACGGTCAGAACTTGATTGGCGACCGCTGGTGGCGGCGGTGCAAACCTCGGTTCCGCCGCCTGCTTCTTTGCGCGCTTTTTTGGCTTCTTCTCTTCAACCACCGGAGGAAGTGGAACGGCCAAGCCCGGTCGACGGTTGGTCGGAATCGGAATCGCTTTCTTGCCACTCAGGTAAGGTCCGGTGACGCTGCCGGTCGCCTTTTTGAGCTGCTGCGGCGTGCCACTGGCGACAACCTGACCACCCTCGTAACCGGCCCGCGGTCCAAAATCAAAAATCTGATCGCAATCGGAAATCACTTCGCGATCGTGTTCCACCACAATCAGCGTGTTGCCTAAGTCGCGAAGTTTGTGCAACGCCCCAAGCAGCCGCAAGTTGTCGCGCGGATGCAAACCGATCGTCGGTTCGTCGAGTACGGAAAGCACTCCGCACAAGCCACTCCCCAATTGGCTGGCCAGCCGAATTCGCTGGGCCTCGCCATTGCTGAGTGTCGCCGATCCGCGAGCCAGCGTGAGATAATCGAGTCCCACATCGTTGAGGAACTGAACGCGGTTTTGGACCTCTCGAGCCAACTCCCCGGCAATCTTCGCTTCACGCTTGTCAAACTTCCAGCTCCGCACTGTCTCCAGCAGTTGCCCCAGGGGCATGCGGCAGTAGCTGTCAATCGTCTGGTCGCGGAATCGCACTGCTGCTGCGTCATCGCGCAGCCGACTGCCGCCGCAACTACCGCACTCCACATCGGCAATCAGCGTCTGCAGCTTCATCCGAATCGGAGTCGACAATCGCGAGGCCTCTTCCAGCAGCGGATAAAGCCCTTTGAACTGGAACTCGAAAGCGGCCCGGTCGTCACCCGCCGGCACTTTGAACCAGCGCTCGCCCGTACCGTAGAACAGGAACCGCCGCTGCCGCGCATCAAGCTGCGAAATTGGCAACCGCGAATTAATCCCCATCGACTTGGAGAAGACCTCCAGCATCGTGCGGCTGAGCGGAATCCCCAAGTCAGGCCAAAGCCGGATCGCACCCTCTTCCAGCGACGTCTCCATGTTTTTGAAGATTAGCGCCGGGCTCGCTCCGGTCTGCGTCCCGAGCCCCTGACAGTCGGGGCACCATCCCAATTGGCTGTTGAACGAGTAGTTGTTCGGGCTGAGCATCTCAAAGCTTCGTCCGCAACCATCGCAGGCCAAGTGCTGGCTGTGCCGCACCACAGTCCATTCCGGCTGCGGCAAGTTATCGTCGGCCACGACCACTTGCAGCAGTCCTTTGCCGACCGAGAGAGCTTTCTCCACACTGTCTGTCAACCTTGAGACGATCGTTGGCTTGAGGTCAAGCCGATCGACAACCACCTCAACCGTATGTTTTGCTTGACGACCCAGCGTCGGCGCATCGTCCGTGTTGACGACTTGGCCGTTGACCCGAATTCGGACATAGCCCATCGTCTTGATTTCGTCCCAAAGCTGCTCGTAAGTTTGCCCCGCATCGAGTTCAACGGGTGCAGTGAGCAGAACCTTTTCTCCACCGTGCCGGCGAAGGATCTCATCGACGATCTGGTCGGCGGTCTGCGTTCCAATCGGCGTATCGCAATCCGGGCAGTAAGGCGTGCCGAGTCGTGCCATCATGATCCGCATGTAGTCGTAGATCTCGGTCACCGTGCCGACAGTACTGCGTGGCGTCGCACCGAGGTTCTTTTGCTCAATCGCAATCGCAGGCGAGAGCCCATCGATGTGATCGACTCGCGGCTTGTCCATCTGATTGACGAACTGCCGGGCATAAGAGCTGAGGCTCTCGACATAACGTCTTTGCCCTTCGGCGTAGATCGTATCCATCGCCAACGAGCTCTTGCCGCTGCCGCTCGGCCCGCAGAAGACGCTCATCTGGTCGCGCGGGATGGTGACATCGACCGAGCGGAGATTGTGTTGTTCGGCACCGCGAACCACGATCTCTGTCGCTTGCTGCGGCGGTTTTTCCTTGGCCTTTTTCGTTTTCTTTTCGGCTGCAGGAGCAGGACGGGAGTCCGGATCCAGCACCGGTCGCAAAGCTCGGCCCGTGTGCGACTCTTCACAGGCTGCGATCACTTCCGGCGGTCCGCTGCAGAGAATTCGACCACCGCGATGTCCACCCTCAGGCCCAAGGTCGATGATCCAGTCAGCCGTCTTGATCACATCGAGATTGTGTTCGACGACAATCACTGTGTTGCCAGCTTCCACAAACTGCCGCAGCACGTTGAGCAGCATCTGAATGTCGGCGAAGTGCAAACCGGTCGTCGGTTCGTCGAGCAGATAGAGTGTCTGCCCCGTGCTCCGTTTGACGAGTTCCCTGGCTAACTTGATTCGCTGAGCCTCGCCACCGGAGAGCGTCGGCGAAGGCTGGCCGATTTTCAGATAGTCCAATCCGACATCGTGCAGGGTTCGCAGCTTTTCATAAATCTTCGGGATGTTCTCGAAGAACGACATCGCCTCTTCGATGCTCATCTCCAGCACATCGTTGATCGATTTGTCCTTGTAACGGACTTGCAGCGTCTCGCGATTGAACCGCTGGCCGCCGCACACAGGACAGGTAACCCAGACATCGGCGAGGAAATCCATCTCGAGTTTGTTCGAGCCATTCCCTTCGCAAGCTTCGCAGCGCCCGCCTTTCACATTGAAGCTGAACCGACCGGGCGAATAACCTCGCTTCTTCGCTTCCGGCAACTGAGCGTAAAGATTCCGGATCTCATCAAACAGCTTGACGTAGGTGCCAGGATTACTGCGCGGGGTGCGGCCGATCGGGCTTTGGTCGATAGAGATCATCTTGTCGAGCAGCTCAATGCCCTCGATCAAATCATGTTCTCCCGGTTCGCCGACGCCGTGATTGAGCCGAATGTTCAGCGCTTCAATCAGAATATCATTGACCAGCGAACTCTTACCGCTGCCGCTGACGCCGGTAATGCAGACGAACAGCCCGAGCGGGATCTCAACGTCGACATTCTTGAGGTTGTTGTGCCGGGCCCCGCGGATTTTCAACCCCTTGCCGGGCTCGGGATGCTTTCGCACGAGCGGCTTTTCAATCTTTCGCCGCCCGCTGAGAAACGCTCCCGTCACGCTGGCCGATGAATTCATCACCTCGGCCGGTGTGCCCATCGCCACTATTTGGCCACCGTGGACACCGGGACCCGGACCAAAGTCGACGATTCGATCCGAAGCCCGCATCGTGTCTTCGTCGTGCTCAACGACAACCACCGTGTTGCCCAGATCCCGCAGCGACTTCAGCGTGTTGATCAGGCGGTCATTGTCTCGCGCATGCAGCCCGATCGAAGGCTCGTCCAGAATATAGAGGACGCCAACAAGTCCCGCGCCGATTTGTCCGGCGAGGCGGATTCGTTGGCTCTCACCGCCCGAGAGCGTTGGCGCCGTTCGGTTGAGCGTGAGATAATCGAGCCCGACGTTTAGCAAGAACCCCAATCGCTGAGTCACTTCCTTTAACGGTTGGCTGGCCACGAACTGCCGGGTTTGATCGAGTTCTAGCGCCCGGAAAAACTCAGCGCAGCGGTCGATCGAGAGATTGCAGGCTTGCGGCAGGGTCAGCGACGGTTGGTCCGCAAACTCGGGGCTGGCAGTGGTCAAGCGGAAATTGCGAGACTGTGGATTGAGCCGCTCGCCGTTGCAACCAGCGCAGGGCAACTGGTCCATGAACTCTTCCAATTGCTCACGCTTGGAATCAATTTTGTAATTTCGGTACTTCTCGGTAAGTTCGGCGATCAGCCCGGCGAACTTTCCGCCGTACTTCATCGGCGAACTGCCGCCACGCCAGGTAAATGTGATGTGCAGGTCGCCCGTGCCGTACAGCCAAATCTTCTGCAGTTCTGGATCGAGGTCGCGCCACGGAGTCTCCAGCAACGTGCCGTCGGGGAGATTCCGCAGACGCTCGACCGTGTCGGCCACTCCTTGCAGGATGTGCCGGCGCCAGCGTCCGAATTCTTTCCAGGTTCCATAAAGCTCAAAGCAGCCTTGCTTCAGCGACTTGTCGGGATCGGAAACCAGTCGGTCTGGGACAAACGAGTAAACTTCCCCCAGCCCACCGCAATCGAGACACATTCCTTGCGGGCTGTTAAAGCTAAACAGCTGCGGGGTCGGCGGCCGGAAGCTGATCTGGCAGCGGGCGCAGGCATAGTCAGCGGAGTAAATCGTGTCTTGGCTCGAAGTGACTTCGCTTTCGCTCTCGTCATCCGACGGTTTCAACTCGCTCGTCTCCACCGCGACGATCAAGGAGCCCTCGCCGACTTTCAGGGCCGTCTCAACGGCCTCCGCCAGCCGCGCGCGGTGCGAGTCCTTGCTCTCAAGGCGATCGATCACAACTTCGATGTCGTGGCGCCGAGTTCGATCGAGTTGGATATCCTCCGTCAGCGAACGAAGCTGTCCGTCGACTCGCACTCGAATGAACCCCTGCTTGAGCAGTTCCACCAACTGGTCCCGGTGTTCACCCTTCTGCCCCCGGATGACGGGAGCAAGCACGGAGAAACGCGAGCCGGAGGGCAGTTGCTGAATGTGCGCGATGATTTGCTCACGCGACTGGGCCGAAATTTTCTGGCCGCACTGCGGGCAATGGCCGTCGCCCACCCGAGCGTATAGCACGCGGAGGAAATCGTAAATTTCGGTGATTGTCCCAACCGTACTGCGGGGGTTGTTACCCGAAGACTTTTGCGAAATCGAGACCGATGGGCTCAGGCCGGAAATCAAATCGACGTCCGGTTTGGGCATCTGCTCGAGAAAATGCCGCGCGTAACTCGAGAGGCTTTCGACGTAACGCCGCTGGCCTTCGGCAAACAGCGTGTCAAAAGCGAGACTGCTTTTACCGCTGCCGCTGACTCCCGTCATGCAGATCAATTGGTTGCGCGGCAGGATCAGGCTGACGTCGCGGAGATTATGCTCCCGCGCGCCTTTGATAATGATGTCCGAGGCAGGCATTTCCGAAGCAGGCGCGGCGGCGACCGAGCCCTCCCGTGGCTGAAAAAGTGGAACCTCCCAGTATACGCGATTCCGCCCAGCCAGAGCAGGCGCTCAATTGGGGGGCTCTCCGCGCAGACTTGGCGAGGAAAGTTCGGCAATCAATCCCAAGTGAGCCGGCACTTCCAAGCAATTGGGCCGGGCGGGTGACCGCTTTTGCCCAGCTGGGCGAGCGCGGGAAACCCCCGGCTCATGCCAGCACCGCCCCGTTTGGCCGCTGTCCTCTGCGATCGAATCAAATCGAAACGCACCTCTGGCGGAAATCGAGCAGAGCCTTTCACTACCGCACGTTTCCCC
>JBJTQD010000711.1:0-777 GCA_046075445.1 Planctomycetota bacterium | reverse complement strand
GGTTTGGCTCGGCGGATTACCGAGCCGAGCGAATGGCAATTGTAATTGAGCGGCCAGCTTGTCGGAACCGCTTAGAAATCGCTTGGTTGGCGGGGATGCCAGAGGGTTAGCGGGTGCTTCCGGCAACTTTCACCGCGTTGCTCAGGGATTGCGTGGAGGGAATTGGCGACGGTAGTCAGCCATGGCGGCGAGGACCACTTTTTCGGCGTGGGCGCGACCGTAGGCTGGACCGACAACGACGGCATTCCCTTCATTGGGAGCGAGTTTGTAGGTGGCAAAATAATGTGTCAATCGATTGCGGATTGCTTCGGGGACATCTGAGAGTTCCCTGATTTCACCGAACACTGGGTCGCCGTGCATGATGGCGATGATTTTGTCATCGGCTTCTCCGCGGTCGAGCATCGGTAGCCCGCCCACCACGCGAGCGTGCAGCAGAACTTCGGCTCGGGAAATGGGGCGTTCGGAGAGAACGCAGATATCGAGTGGGTCGCGATCGCCAACTTTGGCGCCGGGCATCAGAGCGGCGACTTCTCGGTCGGCATAGGTTTGTGGGATGAAACCGTAAATGGCTGGTGGGAGCGAGGACGTTTTCTGAGCCCGATCAACTCGGAGGTAGCCGGTCTCTTTATCGACTTCGTACTTAACCAAGTCGAATGAGGTGATTTCGACGAACACGTTGACCAGCGAGGGAGGTTCTGGGCCTGCGCTGAGACCATGCCACGGGTGAGGACGTGAGACTGAGTAGGGTTCCATCGGCGGGTCCACGAAAGATTTCTC
>JBJTQD010000710.1:0-1493 GCA_046075445.1 Planctomycetota bacterium | reverse complement strand
CGCTCCCCTACGAGTACGTCCCCAATCAAGTCCCAGCAACGGCTTATCTCGGACTGATGGGCGGCTTTCTGGGAATGCTGCAGGGGACACTGGTCGGATTGCTGGTGCTTTTTCAAATGCTGAAAGTCGGTTCGCTCTGGAACGCCATCGGCAAGGAATCGCTCGGCTTGACGCCTTCGGTACAGGACGCGGTACGGAACCAACTGATGGTCGACTCGGGGCTGCTCGGCATCGTACTGCTGATTAATATCGGGCTGGCGGTGGCTTGCGGCATCCAAATGATTTCGGGTGTGTTCGAAGTCCGACGCGAAGTCCGCAGCAGTCGCCAAGCCTCGATTAATTCGGCGCTGGTCTGCGGGCTCTATCTCGTTTTGCTCGGAGTCTTAGCGGTTCTCTTCTGGGTGACCGCCGCGCAGAATGCGGTTCAAATTCCGATCGAGTACTCGCGCGAGACTCTCTTCGGTTCTTTCATCACGGCGATGCTGTTTCTCGCCGGCTTGGCACTCCTGCCGACGCTGCTCGTGGGCTTGGGCGCCGTCCGCAGCACGGAACGGTAGAGTCAGACCACCTCCCGATTCGCCGTGACGCCGTCAAGCAGACGCAAGACGGAAGAGGGGTGAAACACAGAGTTCGCAGAGGGAACAGAGGTAGAAAAGAGAAAAGAAAACTGGCTGGGGAGCGTCCCTGCCGGTGACCCGTCATCGTTCATTCGGCAGGTTTAAGCAATCCTCAAATATCTCCTGCGCTCCGGGAAAGGCCGTTTCCTCAGGACAGACAGTCCAAGTCCTTTGCTGATTCTCCTGATCCATTTTTTCTGTTAGCTCTGTGCTGCCTCTGTGCACTCTGTGTTTCGCTCTCTTCCCCCCGAAAGTCCGCGAACCACTCAACCGCGGCCGAGTTTGTGCAGAAGCTCGGCTACTCGAGCTTGAACATCAATCAACTGCTGCCACTGCACTAGCGAGAGTTCGACTTGCTCGCCGCGATTCTTGTGAGTCCCCTCTCCGATCAGCTTGCGCAGGTTGAGGTAAAGGTAGTCGAGCAGTTCGGCTAGTTGAGCCGACTGTCCGGGCGAGAGCCGATTGGGAATCTGTGGAGGCTCATCCGAGAGAAGCGAGAGCGAGTAGTTGGGATCGAGATTCCAAGTGCTCTTAGACGAGGACCGCTCACCGCTGGCGGCGCCGGCCAACTGTTTCTCCAAGTCGGGCCGGTTGAGTTTGGCGATTCGCTGGAGGACTTGTTCGCGAGTTCCTACCAACAACGTTGAGCGGCCGACCGTGATAATGTCGCCAAATCGCAGGATTTTCAGGTGGGTGTCTTCGCCGTTGACTCGCGTTCCGTTGGTGCTTTCCAGGTCGGTCAGGACGAGGTTTTCGTGGTCCAATTGAATCTTGAGGTGGTAGCGGCTGACCCGGTCGTCATTCAGCTGAATCGTGTTCCCTTCCTCTCGGCCGATGGAAACCGGCAGGGAGAGGTTGTTGTAGACCTTTCCGCGG
>JBJTQD010000709.1:0-2134 GCA_046075445.1 Planctomycetota bacterium | reverse complement strand
GGTCCAAGTTGCCGGTTAGGGCAATGTTGGAAGACAGACCGGAAAGCGCGGTGGTCACTTGCATCACGCCACCGTTGGCGGTGACGTTTAGAGTTCCGGAACCGAGTGAGCCGTTGTTTGCGACATTGATCGTGCCACCATCCAGAGTCACGCCACCGGCACCGGAAAAAGTATTTGCAGCACTGAACGTCACTACGCGGCTGTTTTGAGTTGGGGCTAGGGTGCCGTTGCCGATGGTCAGAGTGTTTGTGCCGCCATTGAGTGCGCCCGTGAAGGAGATGTTCCCCAAACCGCTGCCGGTAATCCGGGTGTTGCTCGCGAGGCTGAAGCCTGTCCCACTGAAGGTGACAAGTCCCGAGCCATCTTGATTGATCGTCGGGTTCGTTCCACCAAGCTGGATGGATGAACCGGCAGCTGTGGTCAACGTAAATCCACCGGTACCGGTCAACGAACTGTTGAACGAAAGCGAATTGACCAGAAATGTGCCGGCTAAATTGGTGTTAGACGAGATCGCTGCTGCAGTCGGAGTTCCATAGCCGTAGAAGCTGAGCGTTTGAGTTGCTGAACCTCCGACTGGCGGAGTGCCACCACTCCATCTGGTGCTATCACTCCAGGTCCCCGAAGAGCCTTGTCCTATCCAGATGGATTGAGAAAAAAGGAGTGCGGGAGAAGCGGCAACGCAGAGAAATGCCGCGAGCGTTGAGAAGCGAAGACGATTCATACTGAGCCCCAAATCGGTGGAAGTGGACGAGTCCGACTGAGATTTAAATTGGAAAATCTAGGCAATCGGTAGGGTGACTGCCCAAAATCGCACAGTCAATCTGGGTGATGCCTTTTTAGTTAAAAAAATGTGAAAGTTGTTAGAACTGCTACTTTTTTCAAAGTGGTGTCAGAGGGCAGAATAGCTCGTTCAGAATGGGGGTTAGGCCCAGTTTTGTATGAGAAAAAGACAAACCTATCGGGTAGCTAACCCCGCGTGAGGCCAACCGCTGAGGAGATGGGAGGGTCGCTTGCGACTGAGATATTCAACGGTCTTGGGGGGGGATTCCCTGCTCGACAGGGTTTTGTCTCGAGCGGTTTCGAGTTTTCCAGATGCGCCCTAGAACCAGAGCGGCCCACTTGGACCGCTTATCGAAGAATTCGGAAGCATTGCGAACCCTCGATTGGCCACGCGCTGGATGCGGCGCTTGCCTCCAAGCGAAATCCAGCGAGTTGACAGAGGTTGATTGCCGGGAGACGAGCGCGAGCCGCGAAGGGGTTTAGAAACGGCTGTTTGGGTCGAGCTCAGCGACCTCACTTTTGCTGCGCTTCAACTTCACCACCGCACGATCACGTCAAAGGCGGAGGTGAACAGATTGGGTTGGCCGGCGAAGGGGCTTGAGGAGGCGTTGTGATCGAAGCGGAGTTCGGGGCGGAAGGTGACGCTTTGGGTTGGCTGATAGAACAGCCCCAGCGTCCCCGCCGTGTAGAGTCCCTCGAAGCCCGTGCGGTTACCGTCCACGTCATCAAAAAATTCGAACCGGCAATTGGTCTGCAAATTTTCTCGCCAGCGATATGACCAGTAATTTACGAACGAGTACCAATCGGCACTCCCCGCTACGGGGACGTTGGTTTGGTATCCGTGTAGCGAGTTGAATTGATAGGTCAGTCGCTCATTTAGCGGACGCGTGTAAACGAGGTCGAACACACGCGGATTGGAGAAGTCTTCAGCTTGATTGAATTTGCCTGACCCGAAGACGGTCGAGAGCAGCAGGCTGCTGCCGCCATCCGGAAGTTTGTACTCGATGCTACCGATGTAGGTTGGCTCACTGGCCGAGTCGAAGAAGACGTCGCTGCC
The DNA here is from genome assembly GCA_046075445.1 of Planctomycetota bacterium. GTDB lineage: Bacteria > Planctomycetota > Planctomycetia > Pirellulales > Pirellulaceae > BJ22. The sequence continues at coordinate 297 of JBJTQD010000709.1, read as the reverse complement.
GGTGACAATCCCGTTCTGCACGCTCCACGAGTCGTTCAGCTGTAAAGTCGTCAAGACACCGGTGTGAGTGAACGGGTTATAGATAAAGGTGTAAGACCTCGAGACAAACGGCGTGTCAACCGCCGCGATGCTCTCGACTCCAAACTGTCCGAAGAAGCGGCCGGCCTTAACATCTAGGCCCTGAGCGATATTGGGGTAATAGGCCTGGGCGTAAAACTGAACTGGGTCTATCCCGTGCGTTCCGGTTTGGCTGTCCCACAGCCCGCGGGCTCGAGTGAAGCGGTAATCGGATCAGGG
>JBJTQD010000708.1:0-4513 GCA_046075445.1 Planctomycetota bacterium | reverse complement strand
CAGCGAAGTATCCACGCGGGAACCTCAATCCAACATCGCGCTCGACTCGCTGCTGAAGAATCTTCAGCTCGCACTGCAGCGCACACCGGCCCGCACCGAGTACGAGGCCTAATCGCATGCAGGGCCTCCGCTTCGGTTCTTATTTTTCAATCGTGCTCACGACGCTCGCTCTGGTGTTTCAGGCCAGCCCCACGTCGGCTCAAAGCCCGATAGAAGGTAGCTGGTCGCTCAATCAGCCAGGTTTTGTCCCCGAATTCAAGCCTGCTGAAACTCCGCCTCGCGTGGAACGCCTGGCCTCGGCTGCGGATACCAACTCCGCGCCAGTTCAAGAGTCCGCGCCCGTTGCCACTCAAGGAAACACTCAAGCCTTTACCGCCGATCCATTTATCTCGGGAATCGCGCGTGGGGCGGAGTCACTCGGCGCGACAAAACTCTCCGGCTCGTTTATCCAGACCGCTTTGCTGCTGGGCGCGCTCGGACTGGCACCCGCCATTCTCCTGATGACTACCTGTTACATCCGGATCATGGTTGTCTTCGGATTACTGCGGCAGGCGCTCGGAACGACTCAGCTTCCGCCAACTCAGGTGCTGATGTCGCTCTCCATTTTCCTGACAATCTTAGTGATGACGCCCGTCTGGATGGAAATCAAAACCAAAGCCTTCGATCCGTGGAACCGGACAGAGAACCCGATCGGCTGGGAGCAGGCTTGGGCCGAGGGAAATGTTCCGCTGAAAGAATTTATGGCAAAGCAGATCGAAATTAGCGGAAACCGTTCTGCGGTTGAAGTTCTGTACCGACATGGCAAAGTCGGCTCGGAAGCGATCGTGCCGGAGAAGCTCAGTTCCGCTCCGCTGAATGTGATTCTTCCCGCTTTTATTTTGAGTGAGCTGAAAGTCGCCTTTCTTCTCGGCTTTCAAATCTTTCTCCCCTTTCTTGTGCTGGACCTTGTTGTTTCGACTGTGACCGTCTCAATGGGGCTCTCGATGCTCCCGCCGACGATGGTCAGCCTGCCGCTGAAGCTGATCTTGTTTGTGATGGTCGATGGCTGGAACTTGGTCGTCGGAATGCTGCTGCAAAGTTTCGGCGGCGGATAGTTCTTCTGCGAAGTGATCTTTGGAGTATCGTTCCGTGCAAGCTCAAGATGCCGTCGACCTTGGTCGTGAAGCGCTAACCCTCGCCTTTCAACTGGGCGGGCCCATCTTGCTGGTTGCACTGGGAGTGAGCTTGCTGATCGGATTCCTGCAGAGCATGACGCAGATTCAGGACGGAGCGATAAGCACGATTCCGAGACTGATCATCGTGCTTGCGGTCCTTGCCCTCGGATTGCCGTGGCTTGGCTCGCGACTGATTGACTACACAACTGACCAGTGGCAACGCCCACTCAATCTCTCCACCAACCTGAGCGAGATGCGGCGCTGAAAAAAACGCCGGGTTGGAAATGGAACTCCTCTGCTACAGCTTGCTGGTTGGCATCCGCCTGACGGCTCTCGTCTGGTCGGCTCCGCTGCTCGGTCACCACAGCGTGCCAATTTGGGTCCGGCTTTCCCTTGGAGTTCTACTCACAATTGTGGCCAGCTCAGCCGGCGTTCCCGATCTCCCCGCGGGGAGTCTTTCGACTGGATTACTCGGCAAAGTCCTTTCGGAGACGCTGATTGGTTTGCTGCTCGGGATGGGAATCAGCATCCTGCTGTACGCCGGAGAGTTGATGGGCGACGTGATTTCACAAATGGCCGGGGTCTCACAAGGGGAGACAGACGAGCTTGGCGATGCGGCCAGTCCTGCGACGCGGTTGATTACGCTGCTGACGATCGTGCTGTTCGCATTGGCTCGTGGTCCAGAGTATCTCGTTGGTGGGGTTCTGGAATCGCTCCGCACGATTCCACCAGGCACTCCGCTGGCACAGCAAACTGCTCTGGAACTTGTCGGCGAACTATTTCGGCAAAGTCTCAGCCTTGCCGTCCGCGGTGTCGGACCAGCAGTCGCTGCGCTCTTGGCAGCAACCGCTGCGGTCAACTTGTTCCAGCGAGTCTTGCCGGGGATGGGGCTGAATTCGATCATGCCGAGCCTCGGAATGTTTGTCTTCGCCGTCGCAATGTTTCTGACGATCAGCGGCGGTCTTTGGCTGGTCGATGGGAACTGGGAGCAGGGCTGGCAGATGGTCCGTCAGACCTTGGAGCAATCGGCCGCATTGACCGAACCGGCGAAAGCGACAGTCAATCCCTCACTTCCTTGATCGAGCCAAACGCCAAGCTTGAGCGCGATCCAAAAACAAAACGTCAACTTTCCCCTGTAGCTAACGATGTCCAGCGAAGACCGTGACGAAGCCGTCCATCCAGCGAGCGAGGTAAAACTCGCTCGAGCGCGACAGCAAGGTGAAGTTTGTCGCAGTTACAGCCTTGCGCAGGCGATCCAAACCACAATCGGCTGGCTCATCCTCAGTTTTGCCGCGATGCCGCTGCTGCAGGCTATTGTCGAATGGACGAGTGACTTTTGGAGTCGCGGCTCCGCGAGTTCCGACTTCAGCAGCGCGGTGCCTGAACTGATCGGCCGGATTGGCTGGCCGCTTGGACTATTTCTTTGCGCTCTGTTTCTGTGTGGCTGTGCGAGTCACTTGCTGCAGACCGGATGGACGTGGGGTCAGCGACCGCTGCTGAACGGGCGGATGCTGGAACCGGGCGCAAATCTGGCTCAGTGGTTTTCCTTCAGTCGCTGGACCTCAAGCCTCGTCGGGATGGCTTGCTTCGGCCTCTTTGCGGCGTGGCTCTACTTCAATCCAGAATCGCAACTGGATCGACTGGCTCTAATCTGGAGCGATTCATCAGCTGGGCCACTGGAAGCAGTCGGCTCGCAGCTTCGTTACTGGCTGTTGCCGGTCGTCGGACTGCTGCTGGCTCTGGGTGGGCTCGATTACGGCTTGCAGCGCTGGCTGTACTTACAGCGGATGCAAATGACCGACCAAGAGCTGCGCGACGAACAGAAGGACGAACAGCACGCGGCGCGAAGTGCAATCAAGTCGCGTCGACCTGCCAAGCAAGCCTAGTACCCGAACGCTTCGCGGTAAGCTTTCCAGTTCTGATCGATCTCCCGGCAGATATCCGGTTCGGGAGTGGATGTCGAAGGCTTCAATTCTTTGCGAGCGGCAAAGTAGCGACCGACTTTTTCCAGAAGTGGCTCTGGATTGGACCAGTTCAATTTCTGCAGCAAGCCCCGCATTGCCTCGACCGGGTCAGCGATGAGCTGCTCAAACTGAATCTCGAGTAAGTTACCCGGTCCCGCGCAATCTCGATCCGGCAGAAAGGCATCGTACAGTTGCTGCTGACAGCGATGCACGAATTGGCGCATCGCCGCGTCGTCGTAGCGGGCCAGCTGAAACCCTTGCGTTTCATCAAGCGTCCGCCACATCCGCACCGTTGAAGGGACTACTTTGTATGGGTTCCGCGAGATGTGAATGAATTTCGCACCGGGGAACCAGGCGGCCAGTTCACTGACCCGCGCGGTGTGCGGAGGTGACTTGAGCACCAGCGGTTTTGGAGTTCGATAGGTTAGGGTCCGGTAGAAATAATCGAGGTTGGTTCGCAGCCGATCGCGCTCTTCACTTGAGAGTTCGGCGGGGTCGAAGGTCAACTTTTCGGTCAGCCGATCGATTGGAAAAGCGATCGTGCGATAGGTCGTCGGCGCACCGAGCGAGATCAAAGCGAAATCGTCTTCTTGTGGACTGTTGCCCGCCAGTTCCATATTGTCCATCGGCCGGCGACCGGGCAGGAGCATGCTGACCAGCGGCTTGAGCGCCCAGCGGGACACGAGCAGGTGATTCGGAATGAACGTATCGAGCGTCGTCGGGTAATTGACTGAGTCGTCGAGCGTCAGCAGTTCATGCAGCAAGGTCGTGCCGCTGCGCCAGTGTCCGATGATGAAAAGAGGCGGGGCAACCAGTTCGGTCTGGGCGATTCGCCGGTCGTAGAACAGGTGCTGGATCGGGCGAAGCGAACTGTTGAACCCTGCACAGCCGGTACCGAGAAATGTCATGCCCCACTTCAGCGGGTGGATCCGACAGCGATGCTCAAGGAGCATTTGCCAGAGCCCGCCGAGCCGCATGCCGTTCCAAATGCGCGGCGACCAGGGTGGATAGGAGTTGGTCAGGGTAGACAAGTCGGCGCTGCCTCGAACGGAGTGTGCATAAACTGGGAGTCGCGGAATTTAAGGAACAAGGCTCAAGGTGGCGGCTTAAGCAACGCGAGCTTTAATCATACCTTTCGGTGTCCGCAAGTTAAACAAGCCGAAGATCTCGTCCGGAGAGAGTCCCAATGGAGGCGGTACTTGGTTGTCGGAAAGAATCTCACGGAACAGTTGGCGTTTGGCTTCGAGAATTTCGTGAATTTTTTGTTCGATAGTTTCCGCCATGATCATCCGCGAAACGGTGACTGAGCCCTTGACCCCGATGCGGTGAGCTCGATTGATGGCTTGGTCTTCGATCGCCGGGTTCCACCAGCGATCGAAGAGGAATACGTAGCGG
>JBJTQD010000707.1:0-1200 GCA_046075445.1 Planctomycetota bacterium | reverse complement strand
CGATTGGCCTGAAACCGCTACTTCCAACCGTACGCTCCGGCGAATAACGCCAATTCACAGCTTTTTTCCAGACTCGCAGGCCATCTGACTGGTCTGCTACCCCAGCCCGGCTACAATTTCCCCAAGGCAAGGTGGTATTCGAGCAAGCGTGACGTCAATCACGCCCGCTCCGCTTCAGCGAGGGGAATCAGATGGCCAGCATTCGAGCCACTCTGTCGGTTTGCGCAATTCTTTTAAGTCTCTTCTGCTCCCCACCGCTGGCAGGTCAGCAACTGGAGGATTGCCTCAAGCACGGCGAATTCTCTCTCGCTCTTAATAAGTTGCAAAACCAACCCGCCAGTGTCGCAGATAATGGGCTGCAGAAAATTGCCTATGCGCAAATCATGGGTGGCGCAGCTCAAGGAGCTTGGCAGTCGGCCAGTCAAATCAGCAACGGTCCGCTCCGCAATCAATCATTGGGGGGATTGTTTCAGCCCGGTGAGCTTGGCCGAGGCTCTGGCTCAGGTGGAGTCACGGAAGCCGATTTCCAGCCGCTGATTAATTTGATTCAGTCGACGATCGCCCCGGATGAATGGACCGACACAGGCAATGGTGATGGGACAATTCAGGCTTGGCCCGCGGGTGTGTTCGTTGACCCCAGCGGCGCGCTTCGCAGAATCAACACGGAGACATCGGGGAAACTTACGGGACTGAGAGACGTTTTGCGTGGCCGTCCCGAGGGAATCGAGAGCAGTCTCAATGCCGAACTTCGAGTTATCTCCCTGCGGCAACTCGAACGAGCAGCTGAATTGTCGGCCGCCAGAGGCGAGCCTTTATCGCCCTGGGTTCGGAACCTCGGTGGCCTGGTGTCGGTCAGCTACATCGTGGCTCAACCCGAGAAGCAAGACGTTTTACTGGTCGGACCGGCTGGGCCTTGGAAGCTCGATAGCGAGGGCCGTCCGGTCAGCGCCGCTTCCGGCAAACCCGTGCTCCAGCTAGACGATCTCGTCACCTGCCTGCGAAATGCGCGCGATTGGAACGGTGTCTTTGGTTGCTCGATCACTCCGCGAGCTGATCGGCTGGCTGCAGCCAAGGAATTTCTCGCGACGACGAAATTGACAGGTGCTCCGTTTAGAGACGAACTGCGCGCGACTTTGGGACAACAAGATGTCGAGGTCTTCGGCATCGCTCCCGATTCGCATTTAGCCAGCGTTCTAGTCG
>JBJTQD010000706.1:0-4444 GCA_046075445.1 Planctomycetota bacterium | reverse complement strand
GTCCCCTGCCCCACGACCACCGACACCGATGGCGCCGATATTCAGCCGCTCATTGGCCCCGTGAATCCGGCGATAAGCCCACGCGGGAGTGGATAAAGCTGTGATCGCACCCGCAGCAACGCTACCGAGAAAATGACGACGCGAGAACATGGAGTAAACCTGAGAAAGACTGGGGGAAGGGAACCACTAATTAACACTAATGGAAAGAACAATGGGAGGAAAGTGAGAGCAGCTTTTTTTAGCGGCCGAACTGGGGGCTGGCGCGAGGACCCGGCTGACCAGGAAGTGGGAGCTTGGGGGATTTGATTCGGGTATATTGATTTGAGTGAGTGAAGGCAATTGTATGGGCGGGAAAAACATAGTGGGTGTGGAATGGGGAAGCTCTTCAGTTTGAGAGAGTTGCTGGCGGCTGGATGGTTATTGATGATTCCGGCTTTGAGTCACGCTGCGGTGCAGGATGCGGCTCAGGAGTCGGCGGCCGAGCGACTGTGGCGAGTTGCGAGGACGGGCGACGTGAAGGCTGTCGCAGCAGAACTGGATGCGGGAGTCGATGTCAACTCGGCGACGACTTATCAGTCGACGGCGCTCAGCTTTGCTTGCGACCGGGGGCATTTGGAAGTGGTCCAGCTGCTGCTGGACCGAGGAGCGAATCCCAATATTAAAGATACGTTCTACAACGCCACACCAATGACATGGGCGCAGTCGGGAAAGCACCACGAAGTGGTCACCGCCTTGCTGAAGGCGGGTGCGGAAGGCGTCGACAATTTGCTGCTTGACTCGGTGAGCGATGGCGACACATCGCTCGTCGAAGCGGTTTTGAAATCGGAACGAGCGAAAGCGGAAACGATCTCGCTCGCTGCGGCTCTCGCGTCAGCGCAATCGACGGAACTAGGCAAGCTGTTCGAGGGATTGGACTTTGCCAAGCTCGAGTTGCCGGAGTTGACTGCGGAAGAGCTGAAAAGGTTTGCGGGTAAGTTTACGCTGAAGGAAGGCGAGTCGACGTTGACCGTGGTGGCTGGCGAGAAGGGGCTGTCCGTCGATGCCGGGTTTGGTATGCAGCCGGGATGGTACGCACTCAGCTCAACCGAATTTCGGCGCGGGTCGCAGCGGATCGAATTCAAGCTCGAGGGGGATAAGGTTGCGGGGCTAACCTTCGAGTTTGAGGCGACCAAGTACGAATATGCGCCGGCAGTGGCGGAAGAGAAGTCCGCAGAGAAGCCGGCTGAACCTGCGAAAACCGAACCGGACGCCGCGCCGGAAGCAGCGGTTGAGTTGGCACACGCGGCGAGCCCCTCGGACGTGGCGGTCTCTTCCGCAAACTGGCCGGGCTTCCGCGGCACGGGATCGCGCGGTGTAGCGGACGGCCAGCACCCGCCGCTGAGCTGGGACATCGCCAAGGGGGAGAACGTCGCGTGGCGGACCAAGATTCCGGGCTTCGGCAATTCCTGTCCGGTGATTTGGGGCGACCGATTGTTTGTGACTTCAGCGGTCAGCGCGGACGGCAATCGCGATGTTCGCATCGGTCTGTATGGCGACGTCGACTCGGTCGAGGACGACAGCGTTTACGAGTTCGTGCTCTATTGTCTGAACAAACAGACGGGTGAGATCATTTGGCAGCGGACCTGCAAGACGGCTAAGCCCGCCGTCAAACGGCACTCGAAATCATCACACGCCAACCCGACAGTCGCGACCGATGGAACGCATGTGATCGCGTGGTTTGGATCGGAGGGGCTGTACGCTTTTGACTTTGAGGGGCAGCAGTTATGGAGCCGCGACCTTGGCCTACTCGATAGTGGCTGGTTCTATGACGCCAGTTACCAGTGGGGTTTTGGCAGCTCGCCGATCATCTTTGGCGATCGCGTGTACGTGCAGTGCGATATTCAAAAAGGGTCCTTCGTTGCGGCGCTCGATTTAAAAACGGGAGCGGATATTTGGCGCACGGAACGCGACGAGATTCCGACTTGGTCGACACCGCTGGTCCATCAGTTCGGCGACTTGCCGCTGCTGGTCACACACGGGACCCGAGCCTCGCGGGGTTACGACGCGCGGGATGGAAAACTGCTTTGGTGGCTGGCCGACCATTCTGAAATTGTGGTGCCGACGCCGAATGTGAGCGAAGGCTTGATCTACATCGCCAGCGGTTATGCGCCGATTCAGCCAATCATTGCGATTCGCCCCGAAGCGCGCGGCGAGTTGAAGCTGCCTGGCCGGAAGCCGAAAGATGGCGGCGAGGCGCCGGAGTCGGACCCGGGGATCGCCTGGAGCGAGCAGCGTGGCGGTCCCTACATGCCGACGCCGATTGTCTACGGCGACTTTCTTTACGTTTGTGCCAATAACGGCGTGATCACTTGTTATCGAGCCAAGACGGGCGAACAGGTTTACAAGAAGCGGCTGCGCGGCGGGATTCAAGCGTTTACTGGGTCGCCGGTGGCGGCTGACGGTTACCTCTATTTTCCGGCTGAGGATGGACGGGTCTTCGTCGTGAAGGCGGGCGGCAAGTTTGAGCAGCTGCATGAGAATGTCGGCGATGGCAAAGTGCTTTCGACGCCGGCGATTTCCGAGGGGACGTTTTACTTGCGGACGACCGACGAGGTGGTTGCTTTGCGGGAGAAGTCGCCCGAGTAGTTGGCGAAGAGGGGGTAAACACAGAGACACAGAGGGCGCGGAGGAAGAGGTTTTTTCTTCGTCAGCCGGGTCTTGGCGCCAGCCCCCGGTTCAGAAGTACGTGTCAGCGCTTTTCGCGATATCGCACAAATAGGGTTTTACAGGTAGCTCGACGTCGAACCCCGAGTAGACGCAAAGAGGAGACCCAAGGTCTAAGCAGCGGCGAGGTCGGGAGACCTGCGCCGAGCGCGAGGCGCGATAGGGAACTGGACGCGTTGTTTGCGCTGCCGAACCGGGGGTTGGCGCCAAGACCCGGCTGACGGGGAAAAGTGGAGGCTGTCCGAGGCAAGGTGCTTTACTTGATCGGGCGGACGAGGACTCGATTACCGACGACTTCGACGAATTCGATTTCGGTTTTTGGGTCGACGATGAGTCCGTCAGTGATCACGTCGACGTACTTGCGGCCGATGCGCGCTTTTCCGGAAGGGACGAGTCGCGAGATGGCGATGCCGCGCTCGCCGACTCGGACTGCGAACTCATCACTGGCGGGTTGCTGGTCGTCAAACGGTGAAGCCGAAACGGGGGGCTCGAGCATCAGCCGCTTGAAAAACGGCGCGTTCGGCAAGAACTTGCGCAGCAGAAAAAGCCCGAACAGCGTGCCCCCGAACGCGGCACAGGCGATGCCGAGCGAGATCGGGAGTTGGGCCATCTCGCGCGAGTTGCGCGGGATTAGAAAAGTCTGCGTGGCCAGCACGATGGAGAGCACGACCATTAACAGGCCGGCGATCCCGAGAATCATCGAGCCGGGAACGACGAACAGTTCGAGTAGGATGAACACGATCCCGACGACGAAGAGAAGGATCTCCAACCAGTCGGCGTTGCCGCCAAGGTACTGGCTCCAGAAGAAGAGCACGAGGCAAAGCGTTCCCAGCACGCCTGGAACGCCAATCCCGGGAGTACTCATCTCGGTCGAGATCAGGAACATCGCACCGAACAGCAACCAAGCCGCAACGAGTGGCGAGGCGAGGAAGCGGGAGAAACGCTGAACGACCTGATCCACTTTCGTTGGCGTGAGCGGGGTGGGCGTTTCTTTGAGCTGATAGAACGACAACAGGTCCGTTTCATTGTTCAGCAAGGCGCGGGCGATCCCTTCGAGCTCCAGTCGCTCGCCGCTGAGTCCCTCGGTGAAATCGACGGGGCCGATGGCGACCCACTGATCGGCGTCTTCGAGTTTTTCGGCTTGGTTCTGGTCGAGCAGCCGAATTTGTCCGGTGACTTGATGGCGCCAGCGGGCCACGCCGCGCTCGGGCTCGAGCATCGCTGAGAAAAGAGCCGTATCGCGACCGGCGGCCGAGGCGATTCGTTCGAGTTCGGGTTGAAGCTGCTTGAGTTCGTCGGCTTCGAGTTTGGGTTCATACGGGCCGCCGAGGGATGCTTGAGGAGGAAGCAGGAGGTGATCAGCAGCTAGCGCGATCGTCGCGGCGGGCCCCATCGATTTATCGGGAACGAAAACGGCCGTGCGAACTTTCTCCGGGTCGAAATCGGCGAGGTAAGTAGCGAAGCGAAGACAGGCCGCCGTGTCGCCCGATCGGGCTCGATGGTTAATCACCACCAGATTGACGGCGGGGTCTTTCGCCAGCGCCGTTTCAATCGCCCGCATTCCGTAGTCGACATCGCGGCGATCAATGTACTCGGGCAGGTTCAGCTGGACAGCTTTCCATTCCTTTTGAACTTCTTGATTGGCTTGAAGCTGGTTCGGGTTGATTGCGTAGCGGACCGCGAACTGCTGGATGTCTTCCACAACGTTGACGTTAGTTGAAAAGCGATCGAGCTGCGCCGC
>JBJTQD010000705.1:0-2773 GCA_046075445.1 Planctomycetota bacterium | reverse complement strand
CTGCTCGATGAACAAATTCAACTTGGCGAAAACCGCAAACAACAGCGGCTGACCGGCAACTATCGCTTTGACCCGCGGAAGCTGAAATTGAGCGTCGGCGATGTTGTGATCTTTCACGCCCGCGCCAGTGACAATCGCGTTGCGCCCCTCAGCGGCCAAGCCGAACCAAACGTTGCCCGCACCGAAAATTACTCAATCAAGATCATCGAATCGCTCGAGACCGAAGTCGCCGAAAAGGAGCCGGAAAGCGGAGATAAAAAGTCCGAGTCAGGCCAACAAGCCAACCAGTCGGCTCAAGCTGAAAACCAATCCGAAAAATCGGAAGCAGCCGGGAACCAAGAGAACCAGCAGGCCGCAAATCAGCCCGAGAAAAATACCGAGAACAAGAGCGGCGAAAATTCCGCTGGCCAAGCCGAATCGGCGATGAACGAAGCCAACCCGGGCCAGTCGAATGAGGACCAAGCCAAGAGTGAAGAAGCCGCACAGCAATCGCCCGAAAGCGGCAAGCAGTCGGCTGAACAAAACCAACCGCAGCCGAACAGCGAACCCTCGCCTGCTGACCAGCAGAAACCAGATCAGCAGCAGGCTGACAAACAGGAAAAATCTGAAGCGGCCGGCGAAGAACAAAAAAGCGACTCCTCAGGTGACGCCCAGTCCGGCGAACAGTCGAAACAGTCCTCGGGCTCAGGCGGGCAGAAGGCTCAGCAGTCTTCCGGCGACCAAAGCAGCAAGTCTGACCAGCCGCAAGACGGAAATAAAGGTGAGCAGTCAGGCGAGGCTCAAGCTCGCCCCGATGCGGCTGAAAAGCAAACGGGCAAGCAAGGCGCTGATTCCAAGTCAGCCGCACAGAATTCGTCGAAATCCGGAAACCCAAATCAAGGCTCTGGGAAACAGAATCCGGAGAACGAACAAGCCAATCCAGACAATTCACAGCAGCAACCTGCGGGCAGCAACTCCCAAGACCAAAACGCAGGTTCTGGAAAGCAGTCTTCGGGCAAGCAGTCCGGCGCGCAGTCCGCAGGTGGACAAAAGTCGGATGGCGGCCAACAAGGCGAGGCCAACCAGCCACAAGCAGGTGAGCCGCAGTCCGGCGAACAATCCAACAGCAGCGGCAGTGATCAGCGGCAAGGCGATTCCAAGGGCGACAAAGACGCGCAAAGCGGCCAGTCGTCCAGCGGCAAATCAAAACCAGAGCAGGCTGGCGAGAACAACTCGGGACAATCGGAAGCGGGCGACTCGCAGGGCGAAGAATCGTCTAACCCGAGCGAACCGCTCGACCGCTCGGCCAGTGACGCCGAACGATTCCAACGGCTCCAGGAACGAATGAATCGACAAAAGCAATCAGAAAAGGATGCTCAATCTCAAAGTGGCTCTGGCGAGTCAGCCGAGGAAAAACAACCATCCGCCAGCGGTGAAAAATCCGCCAGTAGCGAGCAGTCTGGCGAAAAAGATTCCCAACAAGGCGAAAAGGCAAACCCCTCGGGTGGTGAGCAAGATTCCGGGCAACAGCCCCAAGAGAACAACCCATCCGCTGCCGGTCAGTCTGCCAAAAAAGATGGCGAACAATCCAAGTCAGGCAGTGGGCGCGACAACTCCGGCAAGCAGTCGGACGGTGAACGGCAATCCGGCGAGCAAACGTCGCGGAAAGACCCCAACCAAGCCATGAGCGAGAAAGGCTCAGGCGAATCAAACTCCGATCAAAAGGCGAGCGAACAGGAGTCCAAGCAAGGTTCCGGTGAACAAGCCGCGGGCGAACAAGGCTCGGAAAAGTCTGGCGCCGGAGAATCGGGAGACAAACAATCTGGAGCGGGCAGCCAAAGCCAAAAGCAAGGCGAGGAGGAAGCAAAAGGCAGCGGAGAGAGTGGCGAGCAGTCCGGGAAAGCTGGCGAGTCAGGCAAGTCGGGTCAATCATCTGAGCAATCAGGAAAAGAGTCGGGAGCCGATTCCAAGCAAGGTGGCGACGACTCACAAGGCGGTTCTGGGAAGAGCGGCCAAGGTTCCGACTCGAAACAAGGGAGTGGTCAGCCCGGAAAGTCCGGATCCAGCGGACAATCTGCCGCGGGAGAATCTTCCGGCGCAAGCGGCTCCAGCGGCAACGCGGCTGGCTCTGACAACGCTTCCGGAAACAACCAAGAGATCTCGCGCCGCAGTGATCAACCAAAGGCCCAGCGTTCGCCTGGTGGAGAAGCCAGCGCCTCGAAAACCGGAGTTGGATCGAACGAGGCTCCCGCGGCAAATTACGAAGATTCCCCGAGCGACCCCGAAGGAAATTTGGATTACTCGCGCAAAGCGACTGATCTCGTGCTCGAAGATTTGCGCAATCAAGCCAACAACCCTGACCCGGAATTGCTCAAGGAAATGAACTGGACCGAGCAGGACCTGAAGGACTTCATCACCCGCTGGGACGCAATGAAACAGAAAGCCGGAAACGGCACCGCGCAGGAACGCAAACGTTACGAAGATGCCGTTCGCAGTCTCGGCTTGCGACCCGAGTCCGTGCGTCGCAATGTGATTCAATCCCGTCGCGACCAACTGAACAAACTTTCTGAAGACGGAGCCGTCAATCGCCCACCGGCAAACCTGGCGAACGAATTTAATTCGTTTCTGAAGAATCGAAATCGGGTCCAAAAAGATAAGTAGAATGTTCGGCGATCGCTCGTCGTATCATCCTCGAGCAATCGTCTCCCGAACTGCTCTTCCAGATTCTTTATCTTCCATCTTTCTTCTTCCTTCATTCGTTTAGCCCGTAGCCGAAGCCCAAAGCCGTCAGGCT
>JBJTQD010000704.1:0-2304 GCA_046075445.1 Planctomycetota bacterium | reverse complement strand
GCAGCAGCGGCTAAACGCTTCATCAGCGCATCAGCTTGGCCTCCCACAGCCCAGATGTAGTATTCCAGCAAACAGGATTCCTTTGCCGCATCGATATCCTCCATCATGCGAACAAAGACCGTGTCAGCCGAGGTCAGTAGTTGCACCGAGTTTCCTTCGAGCGGCAATGCATCGCTGGCAAGAAAGATCATTCGGCTGAGTTGAGCTGAATCTGAATGCGGGTCAGGCCAGTCGAGGAAGTTGAACGGTGCCTGGCGTGTTTTCCAGAACTGGTACTGATGCCTCAATCCACGAACCCATTCAGCCCGTTTTCGATCGAGCCGGTTTTCTCCCAGTATTAGGTAGACTACAGTCCCAATTAGGGGAAAGAGCAAGATGATCATGAGCCATGCAAGCGAAATGCTCAGCGGGCGCGGGCGGATAATCACTCGGATCGAAAACGCGAGCCGCAGAACCCAGTCGACGAGTAAAATCCAGACAGCGAGATTGGGCATCAATTACATGCGGGCGGGGTGGTGATAGGCGAGCAGTTGACTACCCTTGCAGCTCGATCCGGCGTTTGGGTATAGAATCAAGGTCCCTGTTATTCTATCGGCTCCGTCACCTGCTGCGGGAGTCTGGTGACAAGAGCGTTCCTCTCGTGTTGAGACGCGGGAATTCGTGGTGTTTACGGTTTTTGAGTTGTGATGCATCCTGAGCGACCCGACAATTCGATTCGCATCCTCACCTACAACATCCACAAGGCGATCGGTGGGATCGACCGCAAATATGATCTGGAGCGGGTCGCTCAAACGGTGGAGCACTACCAGCCCGATATCGCCTTTCTCCAAGAGGTTGACGCAGGAGTTCCCCGCTCGAACTTCGATGTCCAAGTCGAACAGTTGGCCGAGCGCTTAGGTTTTCCGCACTGGGCGTTTCAGGCCAATGTGCGCTTGACCAAAGGGCATTACGGCAACGCGATTCTCTGCCGTTATCCGGTTCATGAGCAGTGGGATGTCGACCTGACTATTCCGCTGAAGAAGCGCCGCAGGGCCTTAGTAGTAAAGACTCATCTGAACATTGCGGGGCACGAACGCACGCTGTTTCTTTGTAACCTACATCTTGGCTTGGCCGGCTTTGAACGCGTAATGCAACTCCGTCGACTACTGAGCTGGGAGCATTTGCGGCTGCTGCATCGAGAAACCCCGGCGATTGTCGGCGGCGATTTCAATGACGTATACGGTTCCTTGTCGAGGCGGGTGATGACGCCGTTCGGATTTCAGACGGCGACGCGAGATACGAAGACCTTTCCGGCTTTTCTCCCGATGCGAAGCCTCGATGCAATTTATTATCGCGGCGACGTGAAGTTGCATCACGCTTTTGCTGGACACACGGCACTCTCGAAGCATGCATCCGATCATTTGCCGCTGCTGGCCGACTTGGAGCTTCATCCGCCAGATTGAGCCTATGAAAGTGCGAATAGGGAATGCGGAACGCGGAATGTTCTCTCATTGGCGCAGGCGAGGCGCAGCTCAATCGCTGCGTGCCTCAATGTCCGCTCGCCGGCTAGCCGTCCCACTGGCACCCGCCACTGCCGCACTGCGGCAAGCCGCACCCGCCGCCGGGGCTGGGGGTGCCGCCAACGGAAATCGACGATCCGGAAATCGACGGCGCAGCGGGAACGCTGAGCTGTTTCTCGACTTTTGAGCTGTGGCAATGCGGGCAAGAAAGCTTATCAGCTGCGGCATCCTCGGGACGGCGAATCAACAGCTCAAAACCTGACTTGCAGGCGGTACATTGATATTCGTAAAGCGGCATGTTTCGGTGCTCCGGTCGTCAAGCTATCTCATCACTATAGGAACGGTTAATGAACGAAGCAATCTCGGCTGGCAAGGCGGCGCCGCATTGGCTCAGCCGCCAGCAGGCTCGGCAAATCGACCAGCTGGCGATGCACCGCGGCATCTCGGGCGAAGAGTTGATGGAGCGCGCGGGCATGGGGTGCGCCGAGCTGATTTTTTCCGAACACGGACCGCGAAGCGCCTGGATTGTTTGTGGCAGTGGGAATAACGGGGGAGATGGTTTGGTGATCGCTCGCAAGCTGCTCGAACGTGGCGTGGCGGTCCGTCTGTGGCTCGTCGGAAAACGCGAGCGAATGTCGCCGGAGACGAATGCTAACTACCTTCGCTGGTCGTCGATTGGCGGGACCGTCGAAGCTTGGCCGCCCGATCTTGCGTCGCACGACAAGCCCGACTTGGCAATTGATTGCCTGCTGGGAACGGGGAGCGTTGGCGATCCACGCGGCGAGGTGGCCGAGGCGATCGACTG
>JBJTQD010000703.1:0-3870 GCA_046075445.1 Planctomycetota bacterium | reverse complement strand
CAGACCGCGAGCCCCCAAAATATGAAAGAGACTTCCGACGGCTGTTTAAGGGAAATCAAACCAAAAACCGAAATAACCCGAATCACAAGCCCGGGCGGAAGTATCCCCCACCCGGAACGTCTACCATTCGGCCCAACCCTCAGGCTCGCTTCCACTTTCAGGTAAAGCCGGCAAGCTCAACGCTGGGCCCGCTTTCCCTCAGGTGAAGTCGCTCCGTGATGGGCACGTTTCACTTCTCGGACGTCTCCTCCGGTTGGTGAAACTGCACCGGCTCAGTTTCCGACTGTGGCTTGGGATTTAAAACTCCTCCGGATAACGCTTCTCTTGCCCGGCGGTATTCCGCATCGTTCAAGGCACCGATCTCTTTCAGCTTTCGCATGTCGTTGATTCGGTCAGCTTCACTCGGACGAGCCGCAAAAGCAAAATCCCGAAAAAACTTAGCGAGATAAATCCCCGTCACAACCAAAACCAGTAGCACCATCACCCAAATCACACCGCGAGCCTCAGGGATCGCGATCGTTTCGGTCCAGAGTTTTTTCAACGATTCGAACATCAGCCAGTCTCGGTTTCATTACCAGAGTCGCCCTGACTGGCGACTTCCCGGCTCATTATATCCCGCAGATCCACCCCGGTTTAGGGCAATTCCAAAGGACGAACCCGGGCATTGAAAACTGCGGTATTTCCCGACTTTTGTTCGACGCTCGCGAAGAAACTTCAAACCAAATCAAACTCGTCGGCCACTTGTACGGCCAAAGCAGTTCGCTGGTTCAGCCAAACTTCCCTTTTTTCCCGTTTTTTTGCGCGCAATCCGCACGAAAGGTCGCGAACGGGAAAAGCTGGCGGCTTGCGCTCACCCCAGACGAAGTTAACCGAGACGCTGAGCTGGAGAACGGACCTCCACTTGCTCAACGCCCCTTAAAGCGACCGGACCCGTGGTCGCTTCGAGTCATTCGGAATCGCGCCGCAGGGCACGGAAGCTGACAACTAAATCCCAATCGAATCCTCGCATGAGCTGAGCGCACCGCAACGACAGAGCGGTCCGCGACTCAGTGCGGAAAGGGTTCGTGCAGCTTTCAATCTCTCAGCCCGAGTCCCGACCATGACCAAGCCAACGTCACTCTTGCCTGCCCCAATCAGCGTTCTCTTTTCGCTGAATCGAACACGGGCAACGCTCTCGCAATTGGCCCTCGCCGGTCTGGTCGTTTTCTTCTGCGACCCGAATGCGGCCTGCGGTCAACTAAATCTCTTTGGCCGTCGCCCTGATGCGACTGCCGCAACGAATGTTCCCGCCAATGTAAAACGTGTCGGCACGCGGCTGACCGGTTTTGGAATTCCCTTTTCGATCCAAGACCCCGAAAACAAATTTATCGAAGTCCAACTCTTCATGTCGAAAAATCGCGGGCTGACCTGGCAGTTTTACGGTCGCCAAAATCTGGATGCTCGCGAAATACCCTTTGAAGCCTCCGGCGATGGCGAATACTGGTTCTGTCTCAAGACGCTCGACCGGAATCGGCAACTACAGCCAAATGGAAACCCCAATGTCGAACTGATCGTGGTCGTCGATACGATCATGCCCGAGGTCGATTTCCGAGTTCAAACCGATCCGGCTGGGAGAATTGTCTGCCGCTGGAAAGCAGACGATCAAAATATCGACCCGACGACGGTGAAGCTCTCCTATCGCTCGCTGCTCTCGGCGAACGATGCCGAGAATGTCTGGGTCGATGTACCTTACAAAGCAGTGGAAGCCGCAAGAAACGGTACCTTCACCGACCAGTACGCCTTCTGGGGAGACGCCTCATCGCGGGAATTGGTCGTCCGACTGAAGATTGCCGACCTCGGCGGGAACGAAGTCGTACTCGAACGGCAAATCATGACGCCGCGAATGTCACTCAATCAAATCGCCCCTGCCGCAGCAGCCAATCGCGCACCAACCAAACAAGCGAGCTACAACGTCCAGCGCCCCGTACTCCCTCCACCCGACATGCCGCTGCCGACAACGGCGCCTGCGAGCAATGCGACTCCACGCAACGTCGCTCCGGCAACTCCCGGAATCTCCGACCCGAACTGCCCGGATGGAAAATGCCCTCCCAAGAAACAGAACCTGCTAGGCAACTGGAACCTCTGGAAGAAAGACGAAGCTCCTGCGCCTCCGCCGAGTTCGCTCCCGGCCTCAGCCTTCGCGCCTCCCAGTTCACCGCCGATGACAAACGGCGCTGTGGCCCAAGCCGCCAGCTCAACTAGCAACAAGACCGCCGCGCAACTTCCCTCGGCTCAGCTTCCCTCCGGCAACCCGCGAGTCCCAACTTCGCAAGCCGCTTTCCAGTCATCACCGCGCTCGCAAGAACTGGTTCCGACTCACCCCACCGAACAACCGGGAACCAATCCGCGTCCCAATCCACTCGGTCCGATTACCTCCAATCTGCACCAAGCGACAACTCCCAGCGCCATCTACGGCGGTCAAACCGGCAGCAGCCCCGCGCCGACCGATATCGTCACCGGGAACCCCGCAGCCTCGGGCTCAAGCGGCGGCGGTGTCGCTTGGCCAAGCCGATCGCTAGCCACCGATGGACACACGACCAATCAAGGCACCGCGCTGCCGTTCAATCTTTCCGATAGCCCGCGGATGTCGATTGGACTGGGCAGCACCGCGAGCTTGCCAAGCGGTTCACCGAGCTCAATTCCAGAGGTCGCATCCGTGGCGAATGCCCCAGTCGGCACCAACGCCGCTGCGGTTCAGCCGCTGCTGCCTCCCAGCTCCGCGACTGATGCTCCCGCGAGAAACGCTCCCATCAACGAAGCGGCTCCACTGAATGCGATCCCGGCTTCGACTCCGCTGATCCAGCCCGAACAGCCGGAAGCAGCCGGCGCGAATAGCGGCTCAAGCAGCGTCCTCTCGCCGGCTCCCAGCGCGCCGCTGCCGATCGCTCCGCCGCCCCGGCTCCCGACCGACAATATGCTTTCGGTCAACAGCCAACGATTCCGCCTGAACTACGAGAACAGCTACATCGATCCGAACTTGGTCAAGAGTGTGATCCTGTGGTTGACGACCGACGGTGGACAATCCTGGACTTCTTATGGTGAAGATGCTGATCTGGTCAGTCCGTTCCCCGTGCAAGTCGAACGCGAGGGGACTTACGGATTCCGGATCGTTTACGAAACGACCGATGGCGTCATGGGTCGAACTCCAGCGCGCGGCGACCAACCCGATATGTGGGTCCGCGTCGATGTGACTCCGCCCACGGTGCAGCTGATTTCAGCACCCTACGGACGTGGTGCGGATGCCGGTTCGCTGGTGATCAATTGGCGAGCCGAAGACTTTGACATCGGGGCGCGTCCCGTGACGATCCTCTGGGGGCAAACAGCCGAGGGACCGTGGACAAACATTGTCACGGGCCATCCGAACACGGGCACTTACTCGTGGCGAGTTGACAACCAAACGCCCGACAAAGTCTTTCTGCGGCTCGAGGTCACCGATGCGGCTGGCAATCAAACGGTCAGCCAAACAACCCGCCCCCTCGAACTTAATGGCCTCGCACCCCGCGGTCGAATCCTCAGCGTCGAACCCGTAAAGTAATACGGTTCGCAACGTGCACGTTGCGAGAATTTAGTTTTGCCCGTAATGGCGAGGCGTAAGCACGAATCAGAACCACACGCGGAAGAGGAAGTAAACACAGAGTGCACAGGGAACGCGGAGGCAGAGGTTTTGTTTGTTGAACTAAGTTCGACAATTGATCCAATAAAAAACGGCCGGGACAGACCCGACCGTTTCAATCTTTCCAAAGTCGCACAGAAAGCGCTAGGCTCTGCGACGACGACGTGCAATTACGCCGACCGCTGCGAAAGCCAGCAAGCCAACCGCACTCGGTTCGG
>JBJTQD010000702.1:0-1966 GCA_046075445.1 Planctomycetota bacterium | reverse complement strand
TGCGCATTTATCGGCCGCTCTACCCCGGGCTGGAGGCTGAAAGGCCGTTGGCCAGAAGAGCCGATCCGCTCCTGGTGCGCGAACAGGTACTGCAACACGCCCCTTGCTGAGCCGCAGCGACGTCCCATCCTTTCTGTAATGACCACCTATCACCCACGGCTCCAATCAATTTCTGCTCATCCCGCGGTCATTGCCTGGAGCAAGAAAGCGTTCACATAGCGAAAAAAATCAAACGATTCTCAGCCCGAACAGCCCCCTTCCAAGTGCCACTTGGCATAGTAAGGCAGCGATAATTCCGCTAATATCCCCTTACTGGCGTGTATCCGCCATTAACCAACACTTCTTAGCAGACAGGGCCCCGTCCTCAACCAGCCATTTGAGGTAGGTTTGATACGGGGAAGCAAAGCATTGCAACCGACCATTGGCTTGCGCCGCTTTGCCTCTCTGTCGCCCACTTCGACAAATCCCCAGACGAAAAGATTCGGGGCAGACATTGCCGCTGGGGCATTAACTAGACTAAGGAATCAGACTTCATGAGCACTGTCATCAAGACCGCCTCCGAGCCAGCCTTCCAACTCGATTCGGCTTTTGATTATGGCGACGAATTCGGCCCCGAAAAAATCGTTTACATCTACGAGCCACGCTGTGGCCTGCGCGGAATCGTCGTGATCGACAACAGCAGTATCGGTCCGGCGATCGGCGGAATTCGAATGACTCCGACGGTCAACACCCGCGAGGTTTTCCGGCTGGCTCGCGCGATGACTTGGAAAAACGCGCTCGCCGGGATTCCACACGGTGGCGGGAAGTCGGGAATTATCGCCGACCCGAGAACGCTCACTCTGGAACGAAAAGAAACGCTCATTCGGCAATTTGCCCGCGGCATCGAAGCACTCAACCAGTACATTCCCGGCCCCGATATGGGAACGGACGAAACCGCGATGGCTTGGGTCCGAGATGAAATTCGCCGCTCGGTTGGACTAAGTTCCGTACTCGGTGGAATTCCGCTCGACCAAGTTGGTGCAACCGGTTTCGGCTTGGCTGTCTGCGCCGAAGTCGCCCAGCACTTTGCTGATATCAATCTCAAGGGCGCGACGGTGAGCATCCAAGGCTTTGGAAACGTCGGTCGGCATGCGGCCTCTTACCTGACACACCCCAAACGTGGAGCCGTCGTTGTTGCAGCAACCGATTTGGCGGGAACGGTTTACAACCCGGATGGAATCTACGTCGAAAAGCTGGTCAACTTGGTCAAAGCCGGGCAGCCGATTACGGACTACCGCGAGAACGGGACGCAGATTCTGCCACGCGAAGAATTCGTTAACATCCCTGTCGACATCTTTGTCCCTGCGGCCCAGCCTGACGTGATCACCGAGGCGAACGCACCGCTTCTAAACTGCAAGTTGATGCTGCAAGGTGCTAATATCCCCTGCACCGAGGCCGCCGAACGCATCCTCCATGAACGCGGAATCATCTGCGTGCCGGACTTCGTTGCGAATGCTGGCGGTGTGATTTGTGGTAGCGTCGAGTACCACGGCGGAACGAAGTCGACAGCCTTCCAGGAAATCGAGGAAAAGCTCAAAGAGAACACGCTCGCCGTTCTCGACCGAGCCAAGCGAACCAAGCTAACGCCGAGAGCCGCCGCTCTCGAATTGGCCAAAGAACGCGTCAAAGAAGCAATGAGCTATCGCCGCGCTAACTAAGTCTCAAAGCTAACTAAGCTTCAAACGCGTTCCATCTGTTTCTGCTGAACTCCGGAGCCTCCCGTCCCACGGGCTTCTCCCGGCAACCCTCGGCTCGGCAGTTTTTTCCCAGCCAACCGCTGGGCGTGTTCCGCCATAGTCACGACTTCGAAATGACGGGTCAGTAACGTCAAAGTCCCGCGCACAATCCTGAGCTTCTTTTCGGAAGGCAAATTCATCGCCGGAAAGAATGCCAATTCCGGCTCATCGTCGCAACCAAGAAAGTCCAG
>JBJTQD010000701.1:0-9643 GCA_046075445.1 Planctomycetota bacterium | reverse complement strand
CAGACGAGACCGAACCCAAACGCGTTGTCGATTGGTTGGTAGCAAATCAAGTAACCGTTTTGAATGTCGCTGGGCCGCGCGAGAGTTCCGTGCGCGGGATCGGTCGATTGGCCGAAGAGTTTTTATTCCGAGTCTTCGGTGACCAAGTAAACGCTGACCGATTGGGGCTGGACTCAAATCAATTCGAAGAAGGTGGCGGCGATGAATCCAGATGAGCGGCTGAAAATCCAACCGCAAACACAAACGGCTAACTGGATCGCGCCCGGCGCGGTTGTCGTCGGAGATGTGAAACTGGGTGACCGCAGCAGCGTCTGGTTCAACGCGGTAATGCGGGGCGACTCAGAGGCGATTTCCGTCGGCGACGACACCAATTTACAAGATCAAGTCGTGCTGCACGCTGACCCCGGCTTTCCATGCCGGATCGGAAATCGAGTCACGGTCGGACATGGAGCAATCGTCCACGGAGCAACGGTCGAGGATGACGTCATGGTGGGAATGCGGGCGACGATTCTCAACGGGGCCGTTATCGGCGCTGGAAGCATCGTCGCCGCGGGAGCACTCGTGGCCGAAGGCAAGGTGTTTCCGCCACGCAGCCTGATTGTCGGTGTTCCCGCAAGGTCTCTGCGGCAGGTGTCGACGGAAGAAGCCGAGCGGCAGGCTCGGGGCTGGAAGCATTACGTCGAGCTCTCGGCAACCTACGCCAGCCAATATCGCCAAGCGAAATGAGCGACTAGCGACGGGGGAGTTTCAGCTCGAGACCCTCAGGCAATGCGCTGAGGTGGCCGGTTCTTGCCGGCAAGCGGTCTTTGTTTTGTTGCAACAATTCGCCAAAGCGGGAGGCTTGCCCCAGCTGTTCGCGGGCGATGTTGAAAAGCGTATCCCCGACTCGAGTGCGATACATCCGGTCTTTGGAGTTCGGCTTATTATTCAGCTCTGCCGTTCGCTCCGCTGGAACTCGCAAGACATCAGCTGGCGGGCACACAATCTCGGTACCGGTCGGAATTCGGTCGTAGGACTGCACGCGGTCTTGGTTGTGAGCATAAAGCTCTCGGAATAGCTGGCCGTCGTCATAAAGCTCTTGGGCCAGAGACCACCAAGTATCGCCCTCGCGAGTGAGCCGTGTTTGATACTCTGCAGTTGCTGCAACCGTGGGGCTGGGCTGGTCGAATAATGGAAGGCTCAGCGGAGCGGTTGGTTCGGCAGTTCCGATCGGGGCGGCTGGGCTTGCTGTGGGTGAAGACGCATCGAATGCAACCGGCTTGACGAGTTGATCTGCTGCAAGCGACGAGGAAGAACGAGTGAGCGGTTCGGCGGTGGCTGAGCTGAAATCACCAAAGGGGGGCGGAGCCAATTGGTTCGCGCTAGGAAGTGGAGCTGCGGCAAATTGAGGTCCCGTTTCCGGAAGCGGAGCCGGTGTTGGCTCCTTCATCGCGGGGCCATTTTGCAGGTTTGGGAGTGTGGCTGTTTTACCCGGGAACTTTTCGAGGAAGGAGCCGCCGCCAGTTTGGCCGTTATCGCTCAGCGATGGATTGGAGCGAGGGACGTCACTCGGCGAAATCTTGGTGGGAGCTAACTCGCTCGACTCAATTGGCTTTGCTGTTGGATTATCTTCAGTCGGTCGGAGTTCTGTAGAAGATTGACGAGTACTACCGGGCGATTGACTTTGTGGAGTGGCAGGTCCGCGGTCGCGAGGCGAGAAAAGAGTCGAAGTTTGCTCAGCAAAAGTTTGACTCGAGGTGTTCTGGTCTAGCCGAGGCGCGCCTGCGACTTCGGGACGCCGCTGCTGGCGTTCGTAGGTGGGAGGTTCAGCAAGGATGACTTTCAGCGGTTTGCCGTTGCGCAGTTCCTCGATTTGGTCCGAAGTGATGTTTCGAGCCAACGGGACCTGACTGATATTGTGTTCGGGTTGGCCCAGCCCCATGCGAAGTTTGGCCATGTTCAGCCAAACGGCGGCCAGCACGCAAATGGCGACCACGCCGAATGCGATTTGGGGATTCCAGATGTTTTTGTGACGTGATTCCCGCATCGATCTGCACCTCAAGGAGCGGAACTTTTAGCAAATCTAGCTTTCCCCCGCGAGGTCTTTCCGAGCCTTGGGGAGGTAATTTTTGAGTTTGCTAGCAGGCCTTTGCAGGTTACAGAGGTGAGGGGAATGATGCCGAGGCGGAGGAACGTGCACTTGGTTTTGGGGCGGTTACTTGCGCTTCGCCTCGCCTGCGCCAAAGCCTGGCGGCTTTGGGATCTGGCTACGGGGTTAGCGGGTAAGCTGAAATCCGCACTCGTGCGATCGGTCCGCGCGGTCTCGTACTTTTTAGTTTGCGGGCGAGACTTAGCGTATTTGCAGCCGAGTTAAGATCCAGTTGGCCACCACCGACCTTGTGTCGATGGAGCCGTGACTAGTCAGCTACAAGAGAGACAAAGAAGCGACCAACTCATCATCGACCTTGCGTCGGTGGGAGTATGACTGTTCAGCTACAGCCCCTGAATTACGCCCTCAGGCCTGACGCCTTGAGCATCCGCGACGTCGCTTCGTAGCCCTTGAGTCATGGCTCCACCGACGCTAGGTCGGTGGTGGCCAGTTTTGATTTTGTGCGACGGCTTGTAGCCGGTTAGTCATGGCTCCACCGACACGAGGTCGGTGGTGGCCTGGCATGTTTGAGGTGAGCCGCACTTGCGCTTCGCCTGCGCCAAAGCCTGGCGGCTTTGGGCGCCGGCTGCGGGCTAAACGAAAAACCGGCTGCGGGCTAAATGAAAAACTGGCTACGCATGAATTCAAAAATTCGGGAAAATGCCAACAGGCTTATCGTCCGCCAACTGCTACTTCGGTCAGCGTGTAGAGGGCGAAGGTGCCGAGCCAGTGCTCGCCTTCGTAATGTCCGCTGAAGACGGTCTTTAAACCGGCCGCTGTATGTTCGGCGGCGACTTTCTTCAGCACCTCTCGACGCGGGTCATCGTTTGCGAGCGCGCTGGCGATCCCATTTTGGCACCAAGCCCGTGAGAGATTTAGTCCAGCCAAATGCACCAGTTTTCCATCGGTCACGTCGGTCACTTCGACTGGTTGCAGTAGTGGTCCGGCGTCGCCTCGCGCGAGCCCTGGCATGAAGCGGTCTAGCCATTCGGAAAATTCTGCTGGGCCGAGAATCCGACGCATCAGGTCGGCTTCATTCCAGCCGCTCGAAAAAAAGTCTTGGCCAGAGGGTTCGTAACCTGTTGGGTATTCGCGGTCGTCCAAGAAATACTCTTTCGCTCGCCGGACAACCAACTCTTCCAACTCGCGATTTTCCGTCGCGCGAGCGTAGTCGAGAATCTGCCCCAGCGCGAATCCAGTGTCCGGATGCTCGCCGGTTCGAATCGGATATGAAAGCAGCGGCAAGTAAGCTTTGATTCGTTTGACTAATACTTCCTCGAGCGGTCGCAGGTTGGCTCGCCACTGTTTGGCATCAGGATCATCCCAAGCGTTAAGTTCAACGACCAATCGCAGCAGCCAAGCCCAACCGTACATTCGCTCGTAAGACTTGTTGACGTCATCCGCAAAGAAGGAGGCCTCTTTCGCAAGGTTCTCAGCCGTAAAGTGAGCAGCCAGCCGACTGCGAATCTCACTTGCTTGAGCCAGCTGAGGAAATTGCCGCAGCACTCGGACCAGCAGCCAGTGTCCATGGACGCTGCTGTGCCAGTCAAAGCATCCGTAAAAAGCAGGAAACATTTCCTTGGGCGTGACTACCGACGCAGCCGAACCAAGCACGTTCGAGGGCTTGTTGGGGAACTCGCGATCCAGCCCCGCGAGAGCCAAGTTGGCCAGCGCCGCGGCTTGCTCGTCGCTGAGCTGCCGCCCCAGCGCCGGCAGTTCAGGCAGAATTGGTTTCGGTTCCTGGGACATGCCGGGGAGCTCCAGCAGATTGAGACAAGCAAGCAAAAGTAACCCAACTCGGCTGAAAAATGCCGTAGCACTTCGTTGCATCCGGAGCCTCACAGTCTGAATTCGCCGCCGCAAACCGCGCGGTAAGGTTGAACATTTGTTTCGGTAACCCTCGTGTCAGGCATCGGCTCCCTCGTTTAGCCCGTATACGGTTTTTCGTTTAGCCCGTAGCCGGAGCCCAAAGCCGCGAGGCTTTGGCGCAGGCGAGGCGAAGCGCGAGTGACCTTACCATCAAAAACACAGTCAAGTTCTCACCACGCGCGGTACCCGACTAAGCCTTCCCAAAGCCTTAGGATTCGCCACCCAGAGTTCGCGGCCTCAACTGCGACTAGCCTCGGCGTTTGCGGAACAAGGTTCCACCGTAGACGGCTGCTTCACCCAACTCCTGCTCGATTCGCAGCAGTTGGTTGTATTTCGCCATCCGGTCGCTGCGGGAAGCTGACCCGGTCTTAATCTGTCCTGTGTTCAGTCCGACCGCCAAATCGGCAATCGTCGAGTCCTCGGTCTCGCCGCTGCGGTGACTGGAAATACTCGTGTAGCCATTGCGACCGGCGAGCGAAATCGCGGCGATCGTTTCGGTCAAGGTTCCGATTTGGTTCACCTTGATCAAAATGCTGTTGGCGATTCCTTGTTCGATTCCCCGCTGGAGGCGTTCGGTGTTGGTGACAAACAAGTCGTCACCCACCAGCTGGACTTGGTTGCCAACCTTATCGGTCAGCATTTTCCAGCCTTTCCAATCGTCTTCTGCGCAGCCGTCTTCGATGGAGCAAATCGGATACTTCGCAACCCAGTTCGCGAGGAAGTCGACCATGCCTTGAGAGTCGAGGTCTTTGCCGTCGATTTTGTAGAGCCCCTTGGCGGCATCGTAAAATTCGGTTGCGGCCACATCGAGCGCGATTTGGACTTGCTCGCCGGGACGATAACCGGCCTTTTCAATCGCCGACATGATCAGGTCAAGTGCTTCGCCATTACTCCCCAGGTCTGGTGCGAAGCCGCCTTCGTCACCGACGGCTGTGTTTAGCCGCTTGTCCTTCAAGACCTTTTTGAGATGGTGGAAAATTTCGACGCCGCAGCGAAGGGCTTGGCTGAAGTTATCAAAGCCCAGCGGCATGACCATGAATTCCTGAACGTCAACGGAATTGTCGGCATGTTGGCCGCCGTTAATGATGTTCATCATCGGGGCGGGAAGAACTCGAGCCGCTGCGCCACCGAGATAGCGATACAGCGGTTGATTGGTGTAGTGAGCCGCAGCTTTGGAAACGGCGAGCGAGCAGCCGAGGATGGCGTTGGCTCCGAGTCGCTTCTTGTTCGGCGTTCCGTCAACTTGGCAAAGCGCGTTGTCGATTGCGACTTGGTCAAGAGCCGATAGTCCCAGCAGTGCTTCGCACAACTCTTCGTTGATGTTCTGGACGGCTTTGGTAACGCCTTTGCCCAGATAAACCGACTTGTCACCGTCCCGCAGTTCCCAAGCCTCATGAGCACCCGTGCTGGCTCCGCTGGGGACCGCAGCCCGGCCAAAAGAGCCGTCCTCGAGAATCACATCGACTTCCACCGTGGGATTCCCACGACTATCGAGAATTTGGCGGCCAATCACATCCGTAATCAGACTCATTCGCATTTCCCTGACCTGACCTGTCTGAACTATTTGGCAAAGGTCTGCTATTCTGACAGAATCCGCTAAATTCGGAAGATGGGATGTCCAAGCCATCTCCCCCGCTACGGTCAGTTGCTCGTCTTGGCTTTCGCAAAAGGAATTTATGTTTACCGGGTTGGTAGAAGAAGTTGGAGAGGTCGTTGCGATTCGCTCAATCGGCGTCGCAAGAGAGTTTCGCATCAACGCTCCGCTGGTCTCGAGTGATGCCGAAATCGGGGCAAGCATCGCAATCAACGGTTGCTGTTTGACGGTCACCTCCCGCGAGGCGAGCGAGCTGACTTTTGATGCGGGTGAAGAGACCTTGAAGCGAACCAACCTCGGCCAACTCGCGGCGGGTTCGAAGGTGAACCTCGAGCGAGCACTGCAAGTTGGCCAGCGATTGGGTGGTCACTATGTGACAGGCCATGTCGATGGATTGGGGGGAGTGCGTTCCCGAGTCGATGACGGCCAGTGGAGCACGATTTGGTTCGACTCACCCCCCGAATTGACCCGCCAAATGGCCAGTAAAGGTTCGATTACAGTGGACGGAGTCAGCCTGACGCTGGTCGACGTAACTGAGGATGGCTTCAGCGTCGCCCTCGTCCCCCACACTTTGGCGGTTACTATTCTCGGAGCCAAGAAAGTGGGAGACACGGTCAACCTCGAGACGGATGTCCTGGCAAAATACATCGAGCGACAACTGGGAAGCCTGGGTTACCTGAGTCGAAAGTGAGTTGGTACGGCGAGTACCCGAATGAGAAAATTGACGAGGGCTGCGGCTCGGAAAGGCACACAGTAAGGTTTCATGACGAAGGCTAATCGACAAACGATTTCATACCTGCGGAGACGATTTGGGCAGGTCGGACTGGAGCCCAACGCGCGGCATGGCCAGAATTTCTTGATCGACTTGAATCTGATCGAGATTCTGGCCGAAGCGGCCGACATCGGGCCCCAAGACGTGGTGCTGGAAATCGGAACGGGTATGGGCTCGCTGACGGCACTGCTCGCGGAAAAAGCGGGCAAGGTCGTGACCGTAGAGATCGACCAGCATCTTCATCAGTTGGCTCGGGAAGAACTGGAGCAGTACGACAACGTCGTCATGATCAAGCAGGACGCGCTCAAAAACAAAAATCATTTCGCTCAGCCAGTGCTCGACACGGTCCGCGCGGCGCTCGAATCGGTCCCGAGCGCACAGTTCAAGCTGGCAGCGAACCTTCCTTATAACATCGCGACTCCGATCATCAGCAATCTTCTGATCTGCGAGCTACCGCCTCCCATCAGTATGACGGTGACGATCCAGAAAGAGCTGGCCGACCGAATCATGGCTGCCCCGAATTCCAAAGACTACGGTGCGCTCAGTGTCTGGATTCAAAGCATGTGCCGCGTGGAATTGGTCCGGATTTTACCGCCGACTGTCTTCTGGCCGCGACCGAAAGTCCACTCGGCGATTATCAAAATTATCCTCGAGCCTGAACGACGGGCTGCGATTCCCGACTTGGAATTCTTCCACCAATTCGCCCGCAGTATCTTTTTCCACCGGCGGAAGTTTCTCCGCAGCGTAGCGATTAGTGCCTTCAAAGAACGGCTTTCCAAGCCCGAAGTTGACGCTGTCCTTCAAGCCCAAGGCTTAGGGCCCGAAGCGAGGAGCGAGCAATTGAGCGTCGACCAATTTCTCGAGCTGTCCGAACGCTTTCGCGCCGTGGCCGGTTCCATGCCTGAGCCGTAGAATTCGGCTGAGCGAAGGGTAAGGAAATGATTCGGGAACTCGGTCTCATTTCCCTCGCGATACATCTGTTCGGAAGATGAATCATAAGGACTGAACAATGTTAGGGTCGGCACTCGCCAGTCAGTGGCCTGAATTCATTGCCGAGACGCCGTTTCATTCGATCATGATTGGACTGATCGCGACTTTCGCCTTCGGCCTGATTTGGTTGATGAGCAAGCGGAACCTGTTCGCTGTCCTCGCCGTTCTGTCGTTTCTGCTGATGACCGCTGCAATCATCGTCGAGCGAGTGCTCGTCACGGATCAGGAAAAGATCAGCCAGACGCTAGACGAATTAGCCGATGCCGTGCGGAGCAACAACGAAGCGGAGTTGCTGCTGTGGATTAGCGATCGGGCACCCGAGGTGGAGCAAGCCGCTCGTGGGCATTTGAAACGCTTTGAAATTGACTACTGCAGCATCACTTGGAAAGAACTTGCGGCGATCAACGGCAACGCCAATCCACCGGAGGCGGACGTTCGCTTTTCTGCTTTCGTGCGCGCACAAGAAAGAAGCGAAGGTGGACTGGAAGGAGGCGATGTGATCGGAATCAAACTGCGGATGCAGAAGGAGTCCGATGGAGAGTGGCGGGTTGTCGACTACGCACTCTACAATCCCCGCAATGGCAGCGGGCTGACTTATTAAGTATGCAGGCCAAGTCGAATGGCCTGCTCAGAGTGCGGTCGCAAATGCTCAGTTGAAACGCAATTCGTCGTAAACCGCTGCGACTCTGGCCGCCATGCTCCGGTCGGAGAACTCGGAACGCTGCCGCTCCCAAGCAGACTTACTGATCTCTGCCCAGAGGTTCCGGTTTTTGACCAGTTGCCGAATCTGGCTGGCGAGTTCCTGAGGGTTGTTCGGTGTAAAGAGTAAACCGTCCTGCCCGTCACGAATCGCTTCGGGAATCCCTTCAACCTTGCTGGCAATGACCGGTAGGCCGACCGCCATCGCTTCCAGAACGACCATTGGCAAGCCCTCGCCGAATTGACTGGGCAAAACCATGATCTGCATTTCTTTCAGCCGAGCCCTGACGTTTCGCTCGAACCCAACCCAGTCGATCAAATGGCCGACATTTAATTTCTCGGCGAGGTTGAAGACGTCGAGTTCGTAGGATTCGGACTCAAACCCGCCGACGCATTTCAGTCGCACCGGGAGATTCTGTTCAGCCAAAATCTTCATCGCCTCGAGCAGCACCTCCAGTCCCTTCCGAGGTCGAAACAAAGCGACCATTCCGAGTGTCCAGAAGACGGATTTGTCGGCGACTTGAGCCTCGAGGGGATTTACCGTCACGCCGTTGTGAACGACGCGGAGTTTTTCTTCGGGATGCCCCAGTCCCAGCATGTAGTCGCGGAGGCTGTTAGATACGCAGATTAGGCGAGCGGCTTGTTGGAGGTTGCGGGTTTCCGACCAAGTGTTCAGGCGGTTCGCCCAAGTTCGTTTCGAGTCGCGGCCGACCGGGCTGTGAACGTGATAGACCAGGGGGCAACCAAGAATCTTAGCCGCGCCGCTGGCAACCATTAGCGAGCGAGGGGTGTGGGCGTGAAGGAGTTCGCATTTCTGCTCGCGGAAGACCCGGACCAAGCGGCGAGCCGCAGTCAGGTCAAAGCGAGTTCGCATCGCTACGTTGCTGAGCGGTGCCTCGCGATTTTGTCGATTGGCATCGAAAGAGCCCGGCTTCACACAGGCAAACGCCACATCGTAGCCAAACTCCGGGAGCGTCGTCGCCAGCAAGTCTTGAACCCGCTCGGCACCCGAATAGTGCTCTCCATTGATAACGTGTAACACCCGTGTAGTACGCGGGTTCACATCGCTCTGGTCCATCCAGTCGGGAGAGGGCTTCGATTGATTGGGTTGTGTTGAGAACATGTCTCTGCCCGCCGGCTTCGGCCTTTGAAGCGAAGCGTTGGATTGTTTAAGCGATGGCTCGGTATTCGTCCGATGCCCAAACATACGTCATCAAGAAAGATGAAGTTCCGGATTGCCGGAAAGGGCGAAGAGACAGCCACGGCCTCGTTCTACATGGAAGACTCGTAGCGGTTGCGCAGGGGGGATTAATTTTTCAGACGAAACCGTCCCCATTGGCCCTCATTCTCATCGACGGAAACAACCAGTTCCTCAAGGCTGGTGGTCTGGGCCTCGACCACAGGCAAAATTTGCCGAGCGATGTACTCGGCGAGGCGTTCGGCCGTCGTGTTATCCACCGGAAGAAGGCAGCAATCCTCGACCGGAAAGATCCAGCGACGGTCCTGGAAAGTCGCTTGGACTTCCCGGCCATTTTTTGAAACCTTGATCGCGGAATGCGTGGTTGGCAGCAGAACATGATGGTCGAGCTGA
>JBJTQD010000700.1:0-3279 GCA_046075445.1 Planctomycetota bacterium | reverse complement strand
CAGACGTTGCCTTACCAACCGCAACCCAATGAGAGAATCAACGCTTGACTAGCCTTTGGGATACTGCCGGCAGTATTCGTACATCGCCATTGTCGCGGCGGTGACAACGTTGTAACTGTAGGGGAGGCCGTAGACCGGAATCTCGACGACATCGTCGAGCAGCGGCATGATCTCTTCGGTGATCCCCAGCCGCTCGTGGCCGAGGACAAAGACCATCTGCTGCGGAAAATGGTATTCGTAAAGCGATTGGCTGCGTGTCGTCTGCTCGAGGCCGACCAGCCGATAGCCTTGCTGTTTCAGTTCAGCCAATCGCGGGGCGAGCGAGCGGCGGCGCTCGATGTTGACGATCTCGGCTCCGTTCCGAGCTACCTTGGGATCGATCTTGCCGGTCCCGGTGGTAACGATGTGGTAGATCGCGCAGCAGCTGACCAACCGCACCAACCTCGAGAGGTTGATTTGGCTTTTGAATTGTGGACAAGCAATGATCACTGGCCGGGGGTGGTCGAGCGCCGTGGGCGGTCGATGCCGGACGTGTTCGGGAAATTCCTCTTCACTCATGAGCGCTCGCCGATCCGATTCCCGCGACTAGAAGAACCAGTCTCTGATTCGCGAGACGTCGAGGAAGATCACGAACGCCATCAGCCCGAGAATGAAGAGCAAACCGGCATAGGTCAACGCGACTTGGACCTTTTCGGTCACCGGCCGGCGGAAGATTCCCTCGTAAGCCAAGAAGACCATGTGCCCGCCATCGAGAACCGGAATCGGTAGGAAATTCACGATCGCCAAGTTGGCCGAGAGCATCGTCAGGAACAGCAGCAGTCGCGACGTTCCCTCGGTGGCTTCGCTAGTGGCGACCGTAGCGATCGTACCGGGACCGCCAAGATTCGTCGCCGAGATTTGTCCCACGACAAGCTTCTTGAGGAAGCGGAGGATGCGTCCGCCTTCTTTGTAAATTTGTTGAGCTCCGACCGATAAGGCATCAGACCAGGACTTGGCTTGGTAGACCTCTTCAAGTTGGGTCAACACAATGCCGCGGGTAGTGCGAAACTCGTCAGCCGAGTTGCTGCTGGCCAGTTTGAGCGCTTTGGATTTGCCATCCTTCGTGACAGCAGTGAATTCAAAAGAGCTGCCCTGGGGGAGCAGTTGCAAGGTGTTCTGCAGAGTACCGGCATTCCACTCCTTATCTCCAGTCCCGAACGTAAAGGTCTGTGAGTCGACAGTAAACACACCGCTGCCAGCGAACTGCGGAGCGACCAAGCAGCGGCCGCTGGCGAGTCGATCGCCCGGTTGCAGACCTTGCTGCTCGGCTTGGCTGCCCGGAATGACGGCTGCGATTTCCATTTCGGCATTGATCGCCAGGCCGAGGCTGTCGACAGCCAATGGGCCGATCATCCCCGGGTCGCTGACTCGCTGCGGCATTCGCAGTTCAACTTCGACTTCCAGACTCTTCGGCTCAGCTTGGCCCTCGATCGGGCGGGCAACTTGCAGTTTGATCGACTTCACGCCGTCGCGAATTAGCTTGACCATTCGCTGGTCAAAGGTGAACAGGTTGCCTGGCTCTTCGCCATTTACCTTGACGATTCGATCGCCGGATTGCAGTCCGGCAGCTGAGGCTGGGGATTTTTCTTGAACAGCCGCGATCGGTTGCCATTTCAGGATCAGGCCGAGCGTGCGGGCGGGATTGGCAGGAATCTTGATCGCGACTGGGTCGGAGCTTCCTTCGCGCTTGACGCCGATCTCAACCGGCTGATCAAACAGCGGAATCAGGGCTCGCTTAAATGCCGCCGTACTTGAGACGGTTTGTCCATTGACCGAAATCAACTCGTCATTGGCGGCGAACGCTGGACTGGCAGCAGCGGCCGCTTGGTCGGGAATTGTGAAATCCTTTTTACCGAGCTTCGGGACTACAGGCGGTTGCCCCAGTCCGACCATCGGAACGTTGATGCCCGGGATCAATCCAGACTTCGCGGTCAGCTTGACGGTTTCCCGCTTCTCGCTCCCAATCGGTTGGTACTCGATCTCGACGGGGCCATCGGTCCCATGCAGTGCGACTTCCTGAACCATGTCGCCGAACGTGACGTAGCCCTTGGTCAGGTCGTGATTGGCTACGCGAGTGACTGTGGCATCGGGAAAGCCTGCGATCCAAGCGGGGCTGCCGGGAACCGATTCGCCGACGATGGGCGGTTGATATTTGACGCTCGACTTAAACGCAATCGCGGCGAAGATCACGCCAAAGATCAGATTGAAGATCACACCTGCGGAGATAATCGCCATCCGCTGGGGGACTGACTTTGCGAGGTAGCTGCGGGGGTCGATCTTGGAGCGATCGAGGGGGCCGGCGGAGTCGGCTCCGGCGTCGCCTTCCATTCGCGAACGCTGTGCTTCTTTTTCAATGTTCCCCGGGTTGTCGTCTTGGCCGAGCATTTTGACATAGCCGCCGAGTGGGACGATTCCGATCCCGTAAGTCGTTTCGCCCCAAGTCCACTTGAGCAGCGAACGGGGAATGATCACGCGGTCGCCGATCTTGACATCAAACGCGTCGAAGCCGACGTAGAACTTTTCGCACTTCACGCCGCAGGCTTTGGCGACGAGGAAATGGCCGAGTTCATGTACGAAGATGACCAGCCCGATGCCGATGATCACCTGCGCGATGGCCCACCAGCTGGCGGGATCGAACCAAGAGAAGCTCGCTGCGAGACCTACAGACAACCAATCCACGCTTCTATCTCCTCGCGGGCCCAGCGGTCAGCTGCCAAGAGCTGCTCGAGCGTGGGACTCGCAATAATTTGATGTTGCTCCAAAACTTCTCGGCAGGCGGTGACGATTTCTTGAAAGCCGAGGTTCCCGGCAAGGAAAGCGGCCACAGCTGCTTCATTCGCTGCGTTGAGTACGGATCCGGCGGTTCCGCCGCGGCGGATCACTTCGAAGCCGAGTTGCAACGCGGCCCGCTGGGTCTCGTTCGGTGGAATCAGCTCCAAACTCTGACGTGCGGACCAATCCATGCGACGGGCTGGCCCAACTACCCGGTGGGGGTGGCTGAGCGCGTACTGGATCGGCAACCGCATGTCGGGAGGTCCCAACTGGGCGAGCACCGAGCCATCGCGGAATTCTACCAGTGAGTGGATGATCGATTGAGGGTGGATCATCACTTCAATTTGATCGGGGCGGAGATCAAACAGCCAGGCGGCCTCGATGATCTCGAGCGCTTTGTTCAGCAAAGTGGCCGAATCGATGGTGATCTTGGGCCCCATATTCCAAGTCGGGTGGGCCAGGGCATCG
>JBJTQD010000699.1:0-9174 GCA_046075445.1 Planctomycetota bacterium | reverse complement strand
TCAACGGCAATCCGCTGCTGCGATTTGACGGCTATTACATCGTCAGTGATTTGCTCGAAATACCCAACCTGCACCAGCGCTCGGCCAAGGCGCTTTCGTCACTTCTGGGACGCTACTGGTTGGGATTGCCGCCCTCGCCGGATCCGCTGTTGCCGCAGAATCGGATGTGGGCCTTTGCCGCCTTTACGGTGCTGGCTTTTGTCTATCGAATTTTCATCATGGTTTCGATCTTCATGTTCCTGAACAGTTGGTTGAAGCCTTACGGGCTTGAGGCGGTTGGCCAGGCGGTTGCCTTGATGTCGCTGCTCAGTTTGATTGGTTTCCCGCTTTACAAGTTATTTCGGTTTCTCACAGTTCCGGGGCGAATGATGCAAATCAAAAAGGGACAATTTGCGATTGCTTCGGGAATCATCGCTGCAGTACTGGGGCTGATTCTGTTCATGCCTTGGCCGCACTACATCAAGTGCCGGGTGCTGATGATTCCCAACCGGCTGGAGACGATTTACGCCCGAGAAGGTGGTGTCGTCCGGCAGTTGCATGTGCAACCGGGAACAAAGGTGACCGCGGGGCAACTGTTGGCGGAACTTGAGAACCTCGACCTTTCTCTGGAATTGGAACAGTCCAAAGGTTCCTTGGAAGAAGTGCAACACAAGCGTGAACTGGCCCAGCGGGCTGCGAACGTCGATACCAGCAGCAACATTGACTACCTCCGCGAAATCAGTGCCCTGAATTCGGAAGCGGAAGAGCTGCGAAAGCGAATCGTGCTGCTGCAATCGCGCCTCGGAGCACTAAAGATCACCAGCCCAATCGCCGGCTCGGTGGTCGCGACGCCTATTCAGGAACAGTTGCCCGGCGAAGTCGATTCGCCGCTCGTCGATCGCCAACCAATCATCACGGGTGCCCAGGAGCACTACACCCTCAGCCGAGGTGAACGGCTCTGTGAAGTGGCCGACTTCAGCCAATGGCGGGCAGTGATTTTGCTGCAGGAAAACCAGATCGATTTTGTGCACGAGGGGCAGGATACCTGGATTCGACTGCATTCGGCTGCGGACAAGACGATCGAGACGAAAGTCGACTTCGTAGGCGTGTCGGATCGACTGACCATGCGTCAGCAGCGTGAAGAGACGATTGACACGATGCAGCAGCGGATTCGCGTGCCGGACATCGTCTCTGAACTGGTTGCAAAGATGTATCAGGAAGAGATCCAGTATTTCGCGGAAGCGAAAGTCGATCCCAAGGGATTGCCGCTGAAAGTCGGACTCGACGGCCAGTGTTGACTTTACGCCGGCAACCGCAGCCTCGCGGCTCGGCTCTGGTGGTGGTTCAACGCGAATTTCGGCACGTAAGGGCTTTGAAGGGTGAATGCCGAGCGCTCGGAATTTGGCCGGCGTGAGATTAAAATGCTGCCAGCAACTGCGGATAGCAAATTGCGGTTGCCGCTGAGTCAACAGGTTTATCCAAGGCAGCCATCGGCGGCCATTCTTTTTCTTGCAGAGACTCCAGACCATGAATCGCATTGACCGCCGTGGGTTTGTAAAAACGGGATTGGCCGCGTCCGCCGCTCTTTCTCTCGGATCGCAATCCGTGTCGTTCGCTCATTCGCTCTCCTTGCCCATGCAAGACGAGCCGAAGCGGTACCGAAAGGCAGTCAAGATCGGGATGGTCAATGTTGAGGGCTCGCTTAAAGACAAATTCCAAACGCTGAAAGACCTTGGTTTTGATGGCGTGGAAATGGATAGCCCCACCGACCTGAAGGCTGAGGAAGTTCGCGCCGCGAGTGAAGCGACTGGGCTGCCCGTGCATGGGGTGGTCGACTCGATTCACTGGAACAAGACGCTCTCGCATCCCGATGAGGCTGTCCGTTTGGAAGGACTCGAAGGGCTGAAGACGGCGATTCGCGACAGCAAAGCCTTCGGTGGAACGACTGTGCTGCTGGTGCCCGGTGTCTGCAACAAAGAGGTGACTTACGATCAGGCTTGGGAGCGGTCGATCCCGCTGATCAAGCAGGCTTTGCCTTTGGCTGAGGAACTCGGGATCGACATCCTGTTTGAGAATGTCTGGAACAACTTCCTGACCGACCCCAAGGAGACGGCTCGCTATATCGACGAATTCAAGAGCGATCGGGTTGGCGCTTATTACGATGTAGGCAACAGCGTTCGCTATGCCCCACCGGTTGAATGGGTCAAGGTATTGGGCAAGCGAATTCGCAAGCTCGATATCAAGGAATACGACCTTGAGCTCGGTAAATCTAAAGGCTGGTACGAAGGCTTCAAGCCGGAATTACTCGAAGGCGGTTTGCCTTGGCACGACGTGATGGTTGCCTTGAAGGAACTCGGATTCAGTGGTTGGGCAACGGCTGAAATTCCCGGCGGTAACCGAGACCGGTTGAAGAATATTGCCGAACGGATGGACCGGATTTTCGCGAGCTAAAGCCGCGGGCTTTCTTGTCCCGACGAAACAAGACGAATTTGCCCTTACGGTACGCGCAGGTCGTAACGATACTTTTCGAGCAGCGGCGTGACCATCCGCCGCAATGTTTCGTTGAGCAGATCGATATTCGGCTCAAGTTTCATCAAGAAGCGGCGAGCCTGATCTTCTTCTTGGAAATCGTCGCAGATAATAGCCAGTCCGGCCGCACCGGCCGCTTGGAATTCGGGCTGGTCGTCACAGAGATAGAGATCGTTGAAATAGGTGAACGCTTTATCCAGTCGCGGTTCGGCGCCGGCGAGATAAATTTCAGCGAGTCGTTGTTTGGCGAAACGGTGGTACAGCAGCGTTTTGTTGCGAGAGTCAGCTGATGCTTGTTCCAAGGGGAAATAAGACATGACGGCTTCAAAGAACTCTGGGTCGCGTCCCCAATAAGCCGCTCGGTATTGTTCGACGACATCTTTCTCCCGAGCGATCCGCTGTTCCGGCTTGTATTCCGTACTGAACGGGTCGAACGGAGGATTGAGGCGGGCGAAGGCAACGCCCGCGGCAAGTCCCAGGAGACAAAGCCCGAGGAGACTGGCGACGACCAGAGGCGAACGCCACCAAGACTTGATGTGGCCCTGCATAACCGATTGGAGTTGGCGGGTCACAGCGAGTTTGGCCGTGTTGCCCGAGAGTTGGAATTCTCCCGAAGTGTTTGCTGTAGCGGCAAGTTTCTCAGCAAGTGAGTCGAAGTCGAAGTCGGATTCGACTTTTACCTTGCGAAGTTCGCGCAGCAGTTCGGACGCATTTTGAATTCGCTCTTCAGGCTTTTTGGCTGCCATCTTGCGAATCAACTTGCTGAGGTCCTCCGGGAGGTCAGGACGTATTTGCTGCAGGTCTGGCAAAGGACTGTTGACGTGTTTCAGGGCGACAGCCAAGGCCGTATCACCCTCGAATGGAGCAAACCCCGCCAGCATATGAAACGCTGTGATCCCCAGCGAGTAGATGTCGCTGCGCGGGTCAACCGGTTTACCTTCGACTTGCTCGGGGCTCATGTACAGCGGCGTGCCCATGGTCACGCCGATTTGTGTCAGGTCCATGCGAACGGATTCGTTCGAGAGCCGAGCCAAACCGAAATCCGTAACTTTGACCTCCCCGCTGGGGCTGATCATGATGTTTTCCGGTTTGATGTCCCGGTGAGTGACGCCCATCTCGCCCGCTTTTTGCAATGCCATCGCGGTTTGCCGCAACACATTCAGAGCCATGGGCGTTTCCACGGCACCGTGTCGATTGAGGTACTGCCGTAGATTGCGGCCGGGGACATATTCCTGGGCAATGAAGTGGACGCCGCCGATGTTTCCGACTTCATAAATTTGAACGATGCTCGATTGAGTCAGCGCCGCAGCCGCTTGTGCCTCGCGCACGAATCGCTGCACGTAGGCCGCGTCTTTACCCAGTTCCGGCTTGAGCACCTTAAAGGCAACTTTTCGCTTGAGCGAATTCTGCTCGGCCAGAAAAACATCTGCCATACCACCGGACCCAAGCGTCCGCAGCAGCGTGTAGTCCCCAATCGTCTGTCCGACGAGGTCAGGGCTGGCAGATTTTTCAGGTTGGTTTTCAGCCACTCAAACTTCTCCATCGAAGCCAACTCACCGGGACCGCCCGCGCGAACGGCGGCGCGAGACTGGGTGGGGCTCCAGACTCCTTCATGGTAGCGCACAAAAGGCGATTCGACGAGCCTGGTGAGCAAGAGAGGGCCACGAGTTGGCAAAAATACCGGGGGCCAATAACGCCTTTTGTTTGGTTTCGCGACCCAACTTAAGGAAGCCTTAAGGTTGGGGCGAAAACGGACAGTTAATTTTGCGGAGTCGCGACCGAGCTAAGACAATCGGTTGGGCTAGAAAAAAAAGGTTATTGGCACAGGTCTACTCAACCCGCCGAGGTTTGAGAAAAGCCGGACCCACAAACGGAGTCACTCGCGCCGTAAACGCCTTGTTTGGCTTAGTGCTTAATCTTTTTCCAGTACTCGTCAAAGGCACCCGGCTTAAAGAAATCAGGGCTGTTGTCCAAGTCATGGCATTCCATGCACATGCCCTCGCGAGCCTGTTTCATCGTGACCCGCATCTCCTTGCGCAGCTTCTTTTGGACATCCTCCGCAGCCGGCTTTTCCTTGTTCTCAGCCGCAACGTGAGCTGAGGCAGGACCGTGACAGTTCTCACAGCCATTGCCGTGAAGAACCACATCCTTCTGCAGGTCGAGATAGCCTGTTTTGTAAGGGAAGAAGTTTTGCGCGTTCCAGCCAGTCACATGACAACTGAGGCACTCGGGATCAAAGTTGCGTTTGACCCATGTTCGCTCACCCGGATCAGTCAAGTCTCGCGTTGCCCGGGAGTGCGGGCCAATCTCGCCCTCTGCGCCGTCGACGCCATTCAGCCACACGTCGTGTTCCTTTTCGTGGCACTCCTGACAGGCCGCGGTACCAACGAACTCATGGCCCGAGGTGTGATTTCGCGGAGCAATGTCGGGAAAGTTCGCAGGGTTCTCGTAGAGCAGCCTCAATCGATCCTGATAGGCTTGAAATTGAACTTTGATCTCTTCGGAGTCATCAAAGCGAGCATCCATCGGAACTCGCTCGTACTTAACTTCCTTCTTCGGGTTGGTGTAAAGCGCAACCAGTCCGGCGTGCATTCCCTTAACGCCGACCTGAATCATTTGGGTGATGTGTCGCTCCGAGACAACTGGTTCGGGCAGCAACGTCGGGTCCCCTGCCCCGCCGGTTGTTACCATGACATCGAAAACTGGGAACTGTTTGGCAAGAGCCCGGCTTTCTTCGAGCGAGGCGTCGGCGATCAGGACCAGCAAATCGCACTTCGCGGCCTGCAACTGAGGGACCACTTTCTTCAATCCGTCCTCGGCGGATACGGTCTTGATATCCGTATCTTTGATCACCCCGCGATGTTCATTGGAAAGCACCGAGGTGATGCCGATCTTCTTTCCATTCTTTTCAATCACTCGGAATGGGTTGATCAGCGACTCGTCGAGCACCACGACGTTACAGCTGACAAACGGATTTTGATTCTCAAAGCTGTTGATCATGATCTGCGCCAGGTCGGTGCCGCTGGTCTTCAGATCCTCGTGACTGATTGAGATCGCCGGATAGCCCATGACTTTCGCCAGTGACTGGTAGACCATTTCCAATTGCAGTTGTGGCTGCTTGCCAGTTCGCCGAATGACATTTCCGGTGTCGATCGGAATCAAATCCCATCCGCGTTGCTCAAGAATTTTCTGAGCGGTATGGCGCCGGAGCAGACCACCCTTTTGATTTGCCAAGCCGGTGCAACCGCAAGGTTCGATGTACCCATGCAGTTCACCCGAGATAAACAGGCAGACATCGGGCTTCTGCCAGTCTTTAACCAACTCATCGGCGGGAGGTAATTTCGGGGACTCTTCCTGTTTGGCTGCCGCCGCTTCTTCTTGAGCCGATTGGGCCGTCAGCGAACCTGCTTGGTCTCGCGAGTTGTCCTCTGGGCGGTCGTTTAACCACCAAGCGCCGCCGAAACTGAACAGCAGGGCGCCAAAAAAACAGACCAGATTGGAACGAAGTGCTGAGTTCATGTTGTTACTAGTCTCAAAGCAGCGAAAAAACTTTCCGGGGAAGATGACTTCCCGTTAGCTCATCATCGAATGAAAGCCCTGTGCATTTTAGGAATTCAGGCCGGCAAAGTGAAAGTCCAATCCTTGGGCCGGCTTTGGGGCGGGCACGAGCCGTCCAAATCGTTCAATTGCTTGCGATTCGGCTAGCGGCAGCAAAATGCCGCAGCTTCGACGCCAATAAGCCGACTGTCGCCGGTAATTGGAGCAGCGAGCGAACGCTTCCGACGCCTACTCATCAAATTTCAAAGTAATGACCTGCGGGAGATACTGGCTCTGGTCAGTGACCAACTCCAATTTCGCCTCCTTCAGGTCGGCTGGAAGCTCAGGACTAACCGTGACTCGCACGACCAGCCCAGAAGTCGCACCGGGGTTGTTGCTGAGCAAGTCGTCGGTCATTTCCAGCGGCTCAACGAGCAACCATCCGGGCAATGTGGAATTCCCATCAAGCGATAATTTCACCGACTTCAGTGACTTGCTAGTCGAGCAAACTAGCTCAGCTTCCTTGACCTTCTCGGTCGCCAGTTTGGCTCTGGAGAAAACGAGTTCGTTGTTGACGAGGCCCAGACCGCCTTCGACTTGAGCATTGACAGTGAGAACCGTTTTGCCGCCTTGTTCGGTTTCGACAATGATCGACTTGCTGAACTTGTTTTCTGAAACCTTCGGGGTGACGGTCACGGTCACGGGATAGGTGCTATTCGCGCCAATCACAGCACCATTTGCTGGAATATCGATTTGCAGCGCAGCCGGCGGCGCGCCAGCCAGTTTGAATTTGACTTTCTCGCTGGAGGGATTTCGGAGCAGGAAATCGACAGAGGTTTTCGTCCCGGTCAACAGCTTTCCGAGGTCGCGAGTGCTCAGCCCTTCCACCTCTAACTTCACTGCGGTCGGTTGAGTTGGCTTATCGATATTTCGCGGCCACTGTCCGCTGAAAAATTGTTCTTTGGAATTAGCCATCTGGAATTGTAAAAACGCCCAAGCACCGGCCACTCCCAGAAGCAGGCCGATGATTGCCAAGAGAACGCCTTTGACGAAAAGGTTCATCGTGTTTCGTTTCCAATCCCAGTGGTGAATACTGACGGAGCCAACTTGAGTATCTATCTGCCAGAGCGAGTTGCTGGGCAGACAGCGTGCCTTGTCATATTAAATCATCAACCGGGTTGCTTTCCAACGAGGCAACTGAAGGAGGGATGTTGTTCGGCAAGGTTAGGCGGTGCCGAATGATGAACCTAAGCCGCCGGTTGCCTGAGGTAATCGCGACACTGAGTGAAAAACTCCTGAAAGTCCGCTCGCTGGTAATCGGGATAGGTCCAGCGCTGATTGACCCAGGCCCCGCGGACCCAGTTCAGCGTCACTTCGGCGTAGATACCATCTCGCAAGTAAATTCGGTGATCGCGGTCCTTGGTCGTCGCCAAAACTAACTTGGCCTCCGTAATGTAGCCCGGGTCCAGGTTAAGGGGCCGAGGCTCCGGGTGCTGCAGTAGCCCTGCGTATTCCTGCTCCCACTGATTTGACTCCAGCTTATACCGAGCCAACTCGGCGGGATCGAAACTACCTGGCTCAAAGACGACAAATTGCTTCAATAGCCGTTCACCCATCGTACGGGTGTAAAAAGCCGTCTCGTGAAACTCGAACTCGGGGCTCACCAGCGCGAGTTGACCCCAGCGCAACTGCGATCGTTCGCGGGCCCAAGCGAGTGCTTCCGGGTACCTCGAGATCAGGGCGCACAGCAGCAAGCTGCGCCCCTGTGTTCGAATTTCACCCATACGCTCACTCCCGAAACAGCGAAACCAAGATCAATATCGCAGCCATTCCGCGATCGCCAGTTGGCCAGCCGACCTCTTCGCGGCGATTAATAGGACTTGGCAAAAATTGCGATCCGATCAGTCGGTTGACCGGTAAACAGGCAGCGCCCCGCGCCGGGCTGGTCCTCCAGCGGAATGCAGCGGACGGTGACTTTGAATTCTTTCAGGCGCTCACTTAATTCAGGTGTGTCGACAAAGTGAGCTCGAGCGAACCCGCCATGAATCTCAGGCTCCTCTTCATTCTTGGGAGTGAAGAACTGTCGGAATGCGTCAAAGTCAGTGAATGTCTGAGTGTTTTCCTCGCGGAACTTCACAGCCCGCTGGAAGAGATTGTTTTGCATTTCGTCGAGGATCGAGACAACCCGAGCCACGAACTCGTTGCGGTCGACCCCCTCGGCTTTACCTTGATCCCGCCGTGCGGCAAAGACTTTTCCAGCAGCCACATCCCGCGGGCCGATCTCCAGCCGAATCGGAACGCCGCGTTTGACGTGATACCACTTCTTTTCACCGCCGCGCATCTCGCGGTCGTCGATGAAGACCTCCAGCCCGCGGCCATCGTACTGAACTGCGGCGAGTTCGTTCCGCAGCGACTGGCAATATTCGAGCACCGGTCCACGTTCGTCATCGTTCCGATAAATCGGCTGGATCACGATTTGCTTGGTTGCGATTCGGGGTGGTAGGACGAGCCCATCGTCATCGCTGTGGGTCATGATCAGCGCGCCGATCATCCGTGTTGACATCCCCCAAGAGGTCGTCCACGCATAAACTTCGCGGCCGTTCTGATCCTGGAATTTGATTTCCTGAGCTTTCGAGAAATTCTGACCGAGGAAGTGCGATGTGCCAGCTTGGAGTGCTTTGCGGTCCTGCATCATGGCTTCGATTGTCAGCGTGGAGTCCGCGCCGGGAAAGCGCTCGCCGACCGACTTCTCGCCTTTGATCACAGGAATCGCCATATAGTCTTGAGCAAACTTGGCGTAGACATCCAGCATCATCCGAGTCTCTTCCCAAGCCTCTTCCTTGGTGGCGTGGACCGTATGTCCTTCTTGCCAGAGAAATTCTGCAGTGCGGAGAAACAGACGCGGGCGCATCTCCCAGCGAACGACATTGGCCCATTGATTGATGAGCAGCGGCAGGTCACGATGCGACTGGATCCAATCCTTATAAGTATTCCAGATAATAGTCTCCGAAGTTGGCCG
Source organism: Planctomycetota bacterium (assembly GCA_046075445.1). Taxonomy (GTDB): domain Bacteria; phylum Planctomycetota; class Planctomycetia; order Pirellulales; family Pirellulaceae; genus BJ22. The sequence goes on along the minus strand of JBJTQD010000699.1, from coordinate 110 downwards.
TACGATCAACTCCTCCTCCAGCTTGGCCTCGGGATCGACGACCACCCCGCCGCCGTCGGGATCGTTCTTGAGCCGGTAATGGGTAACGACGGCGCATTCCTTGGCAAACC
>JBJTQD010000698.1:0-4685 GCA_046075445.1 Planctomycetota bacterium | reverse complement strand
TGGCATCAGCCGAGGTAGTGAAAACCCAAATGCCGACCCCAATCAGGGAGATTGCCAAAGCGAGCGCCTCGGCACGAACTTGCCAAGACACTGCACGAATCCAAGTGAGCCCAGAGAGAAGCGTCGTGGCAAACGCCGGAGTGCCAATCAGCAATCCCAAAGCAATACAGAGAAACGACCGCAGCGCCGTAGGCCAGACATCGGGCTTTCCGCTTAGCCAGCGGATAGCATCAGCCGGAGCCGATGTCGCCAGAGGAATTAGCAAACCGGCAGCGACGACGAACAGGAGCATCGAGGCAACATTACTGAAGGGCGTAGCGCCGGAAAGACGCCGAATCAAAATGGCTCCGGCAGCTACCGTTACAAAATGAAATTGCGCGGCGAGCAGAGCAACAAGTTCGGGTACTTCGCGGTCGCCGTAGTAAGCCGCATACCCGGCAACGCTCAGCCCGATGTGAATCTGCCACCAATTCCGAATTGGCATCACCATCAGCACGCTGAACGTCAGCGCGCCGGGGATCCAAAGCGTGGTTCGCTCATAAGGTGGAAACCGGAGCAGAAAGGTGAGCCGCTGCAACGAAAAGAAGAGAACGGCAAATAAGACCATTACCAGTGCGGCGCGAACCGGGCCGCTGAGCCATGCCTGAGCAGCTTGACGTTCCAGTTTCAGGTCGACTTCTGAAGCCAAAGCTCTCACCTGAAAAACACATTGCCCCTGAATCTCTTCGCAACAGGGCAACAGTCTACTTCAGCCCGCATCTGATTCAAGTTGACTGGACTTGGATCGCCGCTTGATTCAAATGGCGAGTCTGCGGTCGACTTTCAAACCAGAGGCCAATTGAGGAGCGAAGCTTGGCTCTTGAGCTTCGAGGGAATCCCCGACCGCTGGCTCTAGAAAAACGCGTCTGCCGGACGGAATAGAAAGCGGATCGCGCTCTCGCTGAGATTGCCTTTGCCACGTCGAATCTCTCGTCCTTCGCTGTAAAAGATAAAAGCAGGGACCGACTTTACGCCCAGATTGGCGGCCCGGATTGGCGAATCCTGAATGTCAATCGTTTCGATACTGTAGCCCTGTTTTTTGAGGCGAGCGACCGCTCCCCTCGTCCACTGACAGGCTCCTCATCGCGGGGACGTGATGTAAATCATGTAGCCGTTTTCTGGACGAGGAGTCATCCGCTGACTGATCGACTCGTAGTTGGTCCCCAAAACAGCCAGTACGGGAAGCAGAAAGGCCGAAGCAATCATGATCGCCAGTTTATTGGGACAGTGCATAGAGTTCCCCTTGCTTGGCTTGCCAAAGCAATTGCAACTTATTCGAAGCCTAAAGAAAGCCTAAGTCGACTCCGAGCCGATGAGAGGTGGATTTTGGCCAATGGAAAAATATCAGGGATTCCAGAAGTAAAAACCCTTTCGTTCGGCAGCTTGCGCGGCGCAAATGGGCGGCTTTCATGTGGTTGCTCGCAGCTTCAATCCCGCCTGCCTACCTCGCCGCCTCTGCGCAGCATCTCAACTGGCCTATTTCCGGGATCCGTTTGCAAAGATTTACGGCTCTATGACGAACTTGGTATTATTCAAAAAACTCCCTGGAGCAACATGTCCGCACGTTTAGCCATCAAAGCCCTTAACCTTCGGAAATCCTTTGGAGCGATCCCCGCCGTCCAGGGGCTTTCGTTGGAGGTTTTCCCCGGCGAAACCCTGGGCCTTCTGGGACCCAACGGGGCCGGCAAATCAACTTCGATTCAGATCCTGACGGGACTGCTGCAGCCCGACTCTGGCGAGGTCGAGGTGGCCGGCGGTAACCCGCATGACCCCTCTGTGCGCATGCGGCTGGGGGTCGCGCCGCAAGCTTTGTCGCTCTACGAGGAACTGACCGCTGCCGAAAATCTCTCGTTCTTCGGTAACCTCTACAACTTGGCGGGGAGTCAACTGCGGGACCGCATCGCTTGGGGGCTGCAGTTTGCCGGCCTACAGGATCGCGCTCGGCACCGAGTCAGCACCTTCTCCGGCGGAATGAAGCGGCGGCTGAATCTAGCCATCGCGATGCTCCACGAGCCGGAAGTGCTTTTCCTCGACGAGCCGACGGTCGGCGTCGATCCGCAGTCGCGGAATCACATTTTCGAAAGCATCGCGCAGCTGCGTTCGTCCGGGCTGACGATTCTTTATACAACGCACTACATGGAGGAAGCGCGGCGACTGTGCGACCGCGTCGCGATCGTCGACCACGGCAAACTCTTGGCCCTCGATACCGTTCCGGCACTAATCGCGACCTACGGTGGAGAGAGCCAGATTCAAGCCGAAGTCGCACAATGGCCAGTTGAACTCAGCAGCAGGGCGACCGTCGAAGCGGGAATTCTGCGCGCGAATTCCGCGAAGCCACTGGAAGAGATTGCCAGCTGGACGGCAGTTGGAGCGAGATTTCAAACACTGCAGATCAACAGTCCGGATCTGGAGAGCGTCTTCCTCAGCCTCACCGGCCGATCGCTGCGGGACTAAGGGCACAAATCAGGAATCGCTATGCAAGTCATCCAACTCGCTCTGAAAGACCTCAAACTGCTGCTGCGGGATCGCACGGCGGCGTTTTTCATTCTCGCCTTTCCGGTTTTGATGGGGGTCTTTTTCGGGCTGATGATGGGAGGCACCTCGGAGTCCAGCCGCGGAAAAATCAAGCTGGCTGTCGTCGACCAGGACGGTTCCGAGCTTTCCCGCAAGTTCATTTCGGGGCTGGAGCGAAATCAAAGTCTTGAGCTGAGCACCGCGGAGTTCGAACCAGCCCGGGAGCAGGTTCGCAAAGCCGAGGCGACAGGGATGCTGGTGATCCCTCAAGGTTTCGCCCAGAACGCCGGAATCTTTTGGGAACCCCAGCCGGAACTCCAGCTCGGCGTCGACCCGGCGCGCGCCGCCGAGGGAGCGATGCTCGAGGGTTTTACCATGCAAGCGATGGCCGAGCTGATTCAATATCGAATCGAGCACCCGGCGGACTTCTTGCCTAGCCTGGCAAAAGCCCGTGAAGTTTTTTCCAGCGATGCCCAAGTCGACCCGGTGACGCGGCAGTTGGGGGCAACCCTGTTTCGGACGCTCGAGCAATTCATCGGCGGCTTGCCGGCCGGCGACGGCGCCGCCGAAAACGCCAATTCAGTTGCAAACGGGAATGACGCGGTTGCCGGCCCCTCGATTCAGCTGGCTAAAATCCACAAACTCGATGTCACCTCGAAAGCCCAAACACTGAGCGTTGGGGGCGAGACAGCCAAGCTCCGCTCGCAGTGGGACATCAGCTTTCCGCAGGCGATGCTCTGGGGCGTGCTCGGCTGTGCCGCAGGGTTTGCAAGTTCGATCGCCCGCGAGCGGAGTTACGGAACGCTGCAACGGCTGCTCGCGGCTCCGCTCGGCTTGCGGCAGATTCTGCTCGGCAAAGCGCTGGCTTGCCTCCTGGCTTCCATTCTGGTGATCGCCCTGCTCACGCTCCTGGGACTGCAACTCGGGATGCGGCCGGAGAGTTTTCCCAAACTCGCCGTAGCTGGCCTATGCACGGCGATCTGCTTTTCAGGAATCATGATGATCATCAGCAACCTAGGAAAATCGGAACAGAGCGTCTCGGGAGTGGGCTGGAGCCTCAATCTGGTGATGGCAATGCTCGGCGGATGCATGATTCCCGTGATGTTCATGCCGGCATTTGTTCAACAAGCCAGTGTCGTCAGCCCTGTTCGCTGGGCGATTCTGGCGATCGAGGGGGCAGTCTGGCGCGGGTTCAGCTGGGGTGAAATCCTGCCCGCTTGCGCGGTGCTGCTGGGCATAGGAGCACTGGGATTCGCCGCGGGAACTTGGTTGTTAAGCAGAGCAAGCCAAGACGGCGGAAGGTAAAATTTTCTGAGTCGCGAAGTCGGCGATACCCCCGATTAGAGCTGCAAACTCATCCCGGGCAAGAGAAATTAGGTGCACCTTCGATTGAACTCATGAGTCCCCGCCAAGCTCCTCTCCTGAAATCTTTTCTGCCCAGCGAGCAGCGAATGATTCGGCAACTGTACTCCCCGTCCCGAGTGCAGGCGTGGCTCAATCAGCTTCCCTACAACAGAGAGCTCAAACCGATCGGCGAGACGCAGCGGAGCTTTCGCGGTGTCCTCGAACACGGTACGGCTCACTGTCTCGAAGCGGCTCTGTTTTCCGCTGTGGTGCTCGAGCAGCATGGCTACCCTCCCCTGCTCCTTAGCTTTCAATCAATCTGCATGCTCGACCACGTGATCTTCGTTTATCAGGATGGCGGGCGCTGGGGCTCGATCGCCCGATCGCGAGACCCGGGACTGCATGGGCGAAAGCCGGTCTTTGATTCCGCGCGCGATCTCGCCAAAAGCTATTTCGATGCTTACATCGATGCCGAAGGTTGCATCAAGGGCTACGCCGTCGTGAACATCGCCGAAGCGCTACCGAGTTACAACTGGCGGTTCTCGCGACGAAACGTCTGGAAGGTCGAACAGTTGCTGATCGACTACCCGCATCAGCGGCTGAAGGTCGACTGGCAGCGGCGGAAAGAGATCCGGGCGAAGTATCTCGCTTTTCGCAAAGCATATCCCGACCACAAACCGCTGAAGTATGAAGGCCGCGAGACCTGGATGCCGCTGCCGCCAGAGTTCACCGCACCGGGGTATGAACGCGATTGGGTTTAGGGGGGGCGGTTGGGGCTTGTGGGACTT
>JBJTQD010000697.1:0-3278 GCA_046075445.1 Planctomycetota bacterium | reverse complement strand
AAAGGGGCTGGTGTCCTGCTCAACGCCCTCAACCTTGACACCAGTTAAAGCACCCTCGTTGAGCGAAAGCGAATCCTGTTCAGCTGAAAAAACGACAAATTGACGGCGATAGGGCTGGCCGTCTTTACTGCGCGTCGAGCTGGCATTGGCGATGTTGTTGGAGATCACCTCCATCCGCCGCCGCTCGGCTGCCATGCCCGAGGCGCTGATGCCTGTCGCCGATAATCCCCAACCCGCCATCGCTCTTAAGCTCCAAATCCACAAACAACGAACAAAAGTCTTTTAATCACGCGTCATCCCTGCATCGCCCGCCGCATGGTGTCCATCTTGGACGCCAGCAGCTGGGAGAAAGCCTGAAACATCAATGCATTCCGCTTCAAATCGCCGTACTGGCTATCGAGATCGACGTTGTTTCCATCAGCTCGATTGGTCAGCCCTTCTGTCTTTGCGACTTCGAAATCTTCGCCGGTGTGGATTTCGCCCGAACCTGATTGGGCGAGATCCAGAAATTGCTGAAAAGCCGCCTCTCGGGCCTGAAACCCGGGAGTGTTCACGTTGGCGATGTTCTGGCTGATCACGCCGTGGCGAAACTGGGCAAATTCGAGCGCATTGCCCAACAGCGAATATTGAGAAGGGATTCCGTTCATATCACCTGTATCGGTTGGGTAATTTATTCACTTGAGGAAGAGTTTGACGCTAGCGGCTAATGTTTGGCGGCTTGTAACGAATAGCTAAGCTGGCAGCCGAAATGCCAGCTTGAATCCCGCCCCCCCTCCAGCGAGGATAATACCCGTCTGACCACGGTTTTCGACTCGGCTTGTCTCTGACCTTGCAAGGACCTCGCAGATGTTCCTGCCGCTCTACCCCAAGGGACCGATTTATCACTGGCCAATCGCAACGGCCCTGTTGATTCTGGCGAACGTGCTCGGATTCGCTTGGCAAATGGCCGTGCCACCGAAATCAAAAGCAATGAAGATTCCCCTCAGCGAATTGCGGGATGATCCTGAACTGGCAGCCGAGTATGCAGAACTTGAACTTGAGGAGTTGACTTTCGTCGCTCCCGTCGAGGGCTGGTATGACTATGCTCTCTCACACGGAGATGGTCTGCATCCAATCCAGTGGCTTACCTCCAACTTCATGCACGGCAGTGCCGGACACCTGCTCGGGAACATGCTGTTTCTTTATATCTTCGGGATGCTCCTGGAGGGGCGAGTCGGCTCCGTCACTTTCGCTCTCCTTTATGTTTCAATGGGAGTGAGTCAATGCGCACTCGAGCAAATCCTTTGCCTAGGCTCCCCCAGCGCCCCCTCCTACGGAGCCTCGTCGGCGATTTACGCCATCATGGCTTTGGCGATGATCTGGATGCCTAAAGTTGAAATCCAATGCCTTTACACAATTCTGTTTCGCCCAATCCTGTTCGATCTGCCAGCCCTGATTTTTGGAATGCTTTACGTGTTCTGGGATTTTGGGATCGCGTTGTTTAGTAATTTCACGATGAGCACGGCTTTGCTTCACGTATCCGGAGCCGCCGTAGGACTAGTAGCCGCTTTTGTCGGACTAAAACTTCGCTGGGTTGACACCGAAAACGCTGACCTTTACTCTCTAATTCAAGAGGCCGCCGGAAAGGAATTGCCGGACAAGCCGAAACGGCTGAGCGTCCTCGAGCAGCAAGCCGAGAAAGCTGAACAGGCAGAGCTGAAAGAAAAAATCGCCGCGATTCGCCGCTCGATTGAAATGCACCTCAACGCGGGCAACTACCAAGCCGCCATTGGCCAGATGCGAGAGTGGAAACGCCGCGACGCTTCGGCTCAATGGACCGAACCGCAATTGCGATCACTCTTTACTCTCGCCTTCAAAGCAAAGGACTCCAAGACCGTCGAGGAGATCGCACGACAGTACATTGAACGCTTCGACGAGCCGTTTGCCGATCAGGTCCGGCTGGTTTTAGGGAAACAATTGGTCGTTGAACAGAAGCACCCGCGAAAGGCCCTCAAGGTACTCGAACCGATCGTTGAGTCGCGTCTGCCACCAAAGCATCGCGAGCAGTATCAGCAACTACTTGAGTTCTGCCGCAAACAAGCGAACGCAGATGACTTTGAGTTGGATTGAGGGCGGTAGTTGGTTTGTTCTTGTTTTCGACTCGCTTACGGAAGGCGGACTGGAATTGATTTTGCGTGGGACTCAAGGGAAGACTGAGTTTGAGCGGGAAAGTGGAGGGCGGGAACTGAGGGGTGATTCTTTTGAGGCAAGCCGCACTGGCGCTCTCGGCGGGGTCGGGAGACCCGCGCCGAGCGCGGTAGAGCTTGAGCGCGGCAGCGGGTGAAAACGGCAGCGAGTCCGCATTCCGCATTCATCTCTCCCCGTTCCGGTTCTAACGGTCATTCCTTTCGTATTCGCCGAGTCCGCGTCGATTTAAGTTTCCCCGCCCGCAACGTCCCGCGCACCTGCAAATCCGGGTCTATGTTACAGCACGCTTTGTTTACAAGACTCGCCAAACGCAGGATTGGCCATGACCATCGCAGCCCCCTCGACTCCGCAAACGATCTTCACTTGGGTTAACTGGGAACGCTGTGTCAACTTCCTGCTGGCGCTCTATTTCCTGCGTTTCGCCTGCATGGGTGCAGCAGACCTGACCGAGGCCTTCCGCTTGAGCACCTTTTTGATGTTGCTCAAAGTCTCCGCCGATACCGCCTTCCACCTGATTCGCAAGCCAGCCGAACAAATCTCGACTTCGCTGTACGACTGGTCGATTGGCATTTTCGGCGCGTTCACCAACTTCCTCTACGAAGGAACTTTGGGCAACGATCTTTGGTGGGCCACCTCGCTCCAGCTCATGGGGATGAGCTTGCAAGTCGCCGGAATGCTTTCGCTCAATCGCAGCATCGGGTTTGTCGCGGCGAATCGCGGCGTTCGGACTTCAGGCATGTATCGCTTCGTCCGCCACCCGCTGTACTTCTCCTACTGCGTCTCGTTCATGGGCTTTTTGCTGAATCACTTCACGGCCCACAACCTGATCGTCTACCTGACGATGGTCAGCATGCTCTTCCTGCGAATCCTTGCAGAGGAACGTCTGCTCAGCCGCAGCCCCGAGTATCAGGCTTACCAAAAACAAGTTCGCTACCGCCTGATTCCGGGCTTGGTCTAAAGCCTTGGCCGGGCTGGTTCAAAACCTGCCAAAGCGGCTATCAGCGATCCGAACCGGCCTCCTCCAGGAAGCACGTCCCCGAGGCTCTGCGAAGTTCGTGGTGTGGCTCGAGTTGGCGTTGTTTATTTCAGCG
>JBJTQD010000696.1:0-2396 GCA_046075445.1 Planctomycetota bacterium | reverse complement strand
TTTGATTTTGCGTTATCAGAGTTTCAGCTGGTTGGATGCCTTCCACTTTTTCACGTCTTTAGCGCTCTGCGGCGGGGTGGCGATGGTCTATCCCTTTTTCTGCATGACCTTGCTCGACCTAGTGGTTTACTATCCCCGTGTTTGTCGGCGGCTTGGGAGCGGAGCGGGGATTGCCCGCTGGGGGCCGATACTGCGGAAGCGGGCAAGAACTTACTTGCTCGCAGCGGCAGCGATTCCGCTGCTTGCCCTGCTCCTGCTCGGCGTGGCCCTCGAATCGCCGCGTTACTATTTACTGGCAACTATTGTGGCGACAGCCGTTGGGTTCGGAGCGTCGGTCCTTGTAGTCCAGCAGATAGACGAGTTTTTGTATGATCTGGAACAGGTGGAGCGGACAGACCAAGGCTAGGTCTCTCGGCTTGCCCAGAGACTTTTTAGGAAGAACGGATTTTCAGGAACTTTCGATTTACCCAGTGCGTCTGAATCGCAAATGGGGCTTTCGCTTAGGTGTGAAATAGATGATTAAGCAAATTGCGTTGGGATTCGTTGTGAGTCTCTTGGGTGTCGTGTCGGCTTGGGCAGGTGAACGCTACGAGATAACCGCTCAGCAGGGGGGGGTAAAGAGGTCACTTATCGAGTCGACTTTGGCGGCGGGATGAAGTACGACCAGTACACCGCTTTTGACCCTGTCAGCAAGAAGTTTGTTTACCTGACTTGGCAGCGGGATGCGAAGCCGCCCGAGCCAGTATCGAAAATTCGGGACAAGACCACGGGCGAAATGATTCCGCTCTACAAATTTCCTGACGTGAAAAAGCCACTGCCGATCATCCCTTCGCTGAAAGCGATGAAAATTTGTCCAATCACGGGCGATAAAAACTTCAAGTCCAAAGTGGTGATGTTGTACGATTAGGTTGCGTCAGGGGGCTCGCCCATTAGCCGCTCTGTGGCGGTGCGAGCCCGGGTAAACCGACCTCGACCAGTTGTCGCTCAAGCGACCAGTTTTCGGATCGCTCCTTTGACCGGAACCAGTGACTGCCGCGGTCGACCCACTTAAGCAAATAGTCGCGAAACGTCCCGCGGCGGCCGCTGGCATCCGGGTCGCAGTCGTAGCCATACTCAAAGCCACAGCACGCGCAGCACTGGAAGGAAGCAGAGCCAAAGCGGCCGATGTAGGGCGGCTGGCCCAGATCGCCGAAGGGTGGGTCGGGTAGCTGGTCGTAAGCCGGATAGTCCAGACCGCGAAAACCGCAGCAGGGGCAGGCAAAAGGTAAAGCTGTTGGACTATTCGACATCAGCTTCGCGCTCTTAACTCCGTTGAGTTCTCCAGCGCACTCCGGGAGGGTAATGCTTTAGAATATTGGCCTGCGAGGCTGAGCCGAGCTGAGTCGAGATTCGACTCATCTCGTGCTTAGAATCAAGTGTTGATTTAATCTAGCAAAATGGGTGAGCACTAGCGGGTGCATGTGAGGAAGTAAGAATGAAAGCGATTGCGATGAAGTGGATGGGCTTGGTTGGACTCTGCAGTGTGCTGTTGTTTGCGGGCAGTTCCAGTGCTCAGGCAGCGGATGAGGGAAAACCAGTTAAGCACTCGCGGGTCGGGCTGAATGAATACCAGAACTTCCTGATTGGCTGGGATGCGGCGGCTCAGCCCCAGCGGTTCGCGCTGATTCGCTCGGCGGCCGAGTATGACCAGCTATTCCAGCCCGCCGCCACTAACGGCTCGCGCGGTCCATTTGCTCCCTCGGAAAAATCCTACGCGCAAGAGCAGATCTTGCTGGTGGCTCGGCAGATGCCTGCTCCCCAGAAGCCGGATTCGGTGTTTGAAGTTGAGTCGCTGGAAGAGCAGGGCGATCAGCTGACGCTGAAGTATCGCTACCGCGAACCGGCCGCCGCCAGCTACGAAGTCCGCAGCTATCTCGCCTTGAGGATTCCGGCAAAGAAATACTCCAAGGTGGTGTTTGTCGAGAACGGCAAAGCCGCCGGCGAACTCGATCTGAGCCAAGGCGAGTGGGCCAAGCCCGCACCGGCTCAGGATTAGGGCAGTTGAATGGCTTCGGTAGAAGTATCGGGACACGAGAAAAGTGATTGACGATTGAATCCGCTTGGTACTATCGCGAAGTCTGGCTTCTTTCCACGACGACGGGCATCCCTTCAATCACGAGAATGGATTCTCCTTGCCTGCACTCCCAGCCGTAGCTGGTGCCAAGATTCGTCTTGCCCAAGATGACTCCGTTCCAATTTTTGGCTTGCCAATCATCGACTTCGGCAACTAGGGGAGATAGCGTGAGTGAAGGGCCTGTTTCCTTGCTTGATTGCAGCAGGTTTTCCTTTAACTCCCAGCTCATGTCCTCGAACATTGCCTCGGTGTCGGGATTGCTAGGGAATTTTCTGGCGGTCTG
>JBJTQD010000695.1:0-1997 GCA_046075445.1 Planctomycetota bacterium | reverse complement strand
GAGGTCGGGAGACCTGCGCCGAGCGCGCTTTTTCTTAGCTGCTGAACCGGGGCTCGCGCGAGGACTCGCTTACGGAGAATGCAGGGCCGCCTTTCGTTCTTTACCACAACCATCTCCTCGTCAGCCGGTGCCTCGCGCCAGCCCCCGGTACTGAATCGTTAAGTGGTTTGCCTCTAGCTGACTAGTCACAGCTCCACCGACACAAAGTCGGGTGGTGGCCGGATTGAAATTCAGCGTGACTTCGCAATCAGCTTCAATCAACTCGACTCAATTCGTCGCCGCAATCGGTCGGCTAGAACAGTGTCGATCAGCAGTTGAAGCGCGTGGTAAACGATCAGCGGGAGAACGGTCACGTCTAACTTGATTGCCCCAACCACTCCGACCATCAAAGTCTTTTGGCTGGCCGAGAATGCAACCGCAGCTGCATCGCTCAAGGGGAACCCGATCTTTCTTGCTTGCCACAGCCCGTAAGCCCAAGCAGCCAAATGCAATCCGACCAAGATGCCGAACATCAAGCCAAACTCCAGCCAATCCCAGCTTTGCTGTTGCAGTTGTAACTTGTGACCAGACTTGATGCAGCCAATCAGCACAACGCCCAGCAGGCCGACCTGTGCCAAGAAGCTCAAGACTACTTTGCGACTGGTCGCCCAGCTGGCTACTGGCGGAATGCTGCGACTTGCTTGAGCCAAAACCAGCGGCGCGATCACAACGATCAGCAACGTGATCACCATTTGCCAGGCGAGCTCAGAAGGGACACGACTCCCGGTAAGCAACCAGATCCAAGCTGGCGTGATCAGAAAGCAGACGCTGTTGGTCAGGATGGTCACCATCATCGAGATGATGTCGTTCCCCCCTGCCTTCCTCGTCCAGACACTTGCCGAAGCGAGTGTGCAGGGTGTCGCAGCGAGAATAATTAGCCCCGGTCCCAGTTCTGGCCCTAGCAGGAACGAACAGGGCCACGCCACGATAGGAAACAGCCCGAGGTTGATGAAACTCGCGAGCAGCGCGGCCCAAGGTCGGCGAAGATTATCACGCAGGTCGCCAAACTTCAGCGGCCAGCTCATCAGAAACATCGTCACCGCAACGAGCGAATCGCTCAGTCTCGGCACTTCTGGAATCCAAGCAAGCGGCTTGGCAAAGCCGAAACCCACGGCGATCGCTACCCCGAGGGCGAGCAAAAACCAATGGCGGCGAATGAAGTCCATGAATCGTTTCCAATCTTCCAATTCGAAAACGCAAGATTCTAGCCGCTTCGGAACCGTTTCGGCACGCCGCTTTTCTTAGGGCCAACCTCCGTACCCAACTGGCGTTCGCCTGCTAGCAAGCGTCCGAGGCTTGCTGTTTTGCGGCTTTTCCTTGGAATTTTCGCTCCAACGAACTGGCGAAACGCACTTTCTCCCACCGCAGCGGATCGCTATTATCCCGCCACGGTTTACTCTGCACCGACAAATCTATCTTTCCATTTTCATCTCACGATTGGATGAGCGATGCTGCACTACTGGACTGCCGGAGAGTCTCACGGTCCCGCGCTAACGGCGATCGTCGATGGCTTTCCTGCTGGCCTCAAGATCGATCCCGATCGGATCAATCAGCAACTGCGGCGGCGACAAGGTGGTTATGGTCGCGGCAAACGACAACAGTTGGAACACGACGAAGTTGAGATCACCGCCGGAACTTGGCGCGGTGTGAGCTTGGGCAGCCCGATCTGTCTGGTTGTAAGAAATCAGGACTACAAGCTAGAGCGACTGCAGGAACTTCCCCGACCCCGCCCGGGTCATGGCGACCTCAGCGGCGCGATCAAATATCTCGGTTCGATCCGCGGCGTTCTGGAGCGAGCCAGTGCTCGCGAGACCGCCTCGCGTGTCGCCGCAGGAGCACTCTGTCAGCAGTTGCTCGATGCCTTCGAAATTAGAATCGCCGGTTACGTCGTGGAATTGGGCAGCCTGAAAATAGCCCCCCAAGCCTCAAGCTGGGAGCAACTGCTCGCCGAACGCGAC
>JBJTQD010000694.1:0-3531 GCA_046075445.1 Planctomycetota bacterium | reverse complement strand
GTTGTTGGGGCTGAGAGGCGATTGGGATCCTGATGCGGATTATCCCCTGCGGGTCACAGAGATCGATCCGGAAGGTTACGTCGTCAAAAAGCAATTGCCGATTGAGGTCGGCGAGCGGCTGAACATTGTCACACCCGGCACAGATTTTTTGGTGGCGATCAAAACGGGAGAGGTCGATATCCCGATGATGGTTCTGATACAGTTGGAGGGGAGTGAGGAGCCGTTACGAGTGCCGGTTGCCGATCTTCCAAATCGCTCACTCGCCGTACATCCTGCTCAAATTTATGCGGCGATCAGCGCCGCCTTGGTTTGCGCGGTGCTGTGGTTCGCTTTTCCTCTAAGAAAATTCGACGGCCAGCTGTTTGCGGGATTGCTGTTGCTGTATCCGCTCAGTCGTTTGCTTGAAGAGGTGATTCGCAGTGACGAGAACGGCATCTTTGGAACGCCGCTGACGATCAGTCAGTGGGTCAGTGTGCTGCTGATTTTCCTTGGCGCCGGCATGTGGTGGTGGCTTAGTCGCCGCCCAGTTTTGACTTGGCGGGTTCCGGCGGCTTGAGGCTTTAAGCTGCGGATTCAGCCCCTCGGCACAGGGCGACGCGTCCGGGAGATTCTTTCAATTGGGCCTGTTTCGGCCCACTACAAGCTACTTTTTGCCGGATAGAATAGGCTCAGGGACAAGATTGGGAACGAAATTCCCGGAAGCAGCGTCGAAGGCTATGAGTGAACCGCTACCAGACAATTCGGAAGCACGCCTGATCAGTGCGGCGAGAGCCGGAGACCGGGAGTCGTTTGGCCATTTGGTCTTGAAGTATCAGGACCGTTTGGTGAACGCCTTGTACCATCTCGTCGGAAACTTGCCCGAGGCCGAAGACGTCGCCCAAGAAGCGTTTGTGCAGGCTTTTCTCAAGCTCTCGTCCTTCAAGGGACAGAGTCATTTTTATACGTGGCTGTTTCGAATCGCGCGGAATCAGGCAGTCAGCCGATTTCGGCGAACGCGCAAGACATCGTCGATCGATGGCGCGGAGTCGCCCATTGCGTTGATGGCTAATGAGGCGTCGCCTGACCAGCGGATGCTGCAGAACGAGGCGGTGTCTCAAGTGCAGTTGGCGCTTTCCCGATTGTCGGAGGAGCACCGGGCCATTTTGGTTTTGCGCGAGCTTGAGGACATGGATTACGATGCGATCGCCGAGGTCTTGGAGTTGCCTGTGGGAACCGTCCGCAGCCGACTGCATCGGGCTCGCATGCAATTGAAATCGGAGCTGGAAGCTTTGGAGTCGGCTGCAGGAAGCGGCCCGGAAGAGAAACGAAAATCATGAATCATGAAACCGAGGAAATGTTGACAGCGCTGCTCGACGGCCAACTCACGGCCGAACAGGAGCAGACGCTGCGCGCTCGCTTGGAAAATGAGCCTGGCCTGAGAGAACTCTGGGAGCAACTGCAGTCCCAGCGGCAGCTCCTGCGCGGTTTGCCGCGAGTGAATGCTCCCGAAGGTTTTCTCGGCAAGGTAGCCGTCGCTTTGCAGGAACACTCGCCAGAGGTGACGCTGCCTCCTTCGCAGATTGAAGAGCCAGGACCGCGCGGAGGTTGGCGAACCGTGATCGCTTTGGCGTCCGCGTTAGCTGCGGTGCTCTTGCTCGGTATCTTCCTCTGGCCGCGAAATGTGGCGCAAAACTCAGACCAAGTTGCCAGCTTCGATGGCAATGATCGAGCCCGCCAGCAGCAAATTGAAGAGCTCAAGCGGTTGGAAAAAGGTGATTGGGTCGAATCCGCTCCGGTCCAGCGAGCGCCAGCGGGGCCGTTGCCGAAAGCTGCCGAGTTGGCTGAGGGCAGCGCGGCGATGCCATGGGCTGCGGCCGAGTCGGCGCAAGTCGCGGGAGGTCTCGATGCTGCCCCGCAACGGGCGGGTCTGGGGGAAAATCTTCAGGCTCAAGCTGCGCCTGCCGATGAGCCGTCCGGTAATGAAACGAAACGATCGGCTCGTCGAGATGTCGAGGGTGTTGATTCAGCGGGAAAGCAGGCGGCCGAAATCGCGGGCATCCCTCAGCGAATGTCTGAGTTTAAAGGTGGTGAACCACCAGCAATAGCAGCTAACAACTCGACCGACGATGTTCAGGGCGGTTTTGGAGCGGCGGCTGGTCAAGTCGGATCGATCGAAGTTTGGATCGTCGATAAGGTTGCTCTCAAAGTTCAGGCCGCTGGCAAGGACAAGAAAGTAGATGCTTCAGAGGTTGAAGTCTTTTTTGCATCCGTTACCGAGACGAATTTGCCGGATTGGCTGAGTGAGCTGCAATCTTCAGCCGCGATCACTCGGCTTGATACAGATGAGAGCCGCGAGTTGCTTGGTCAGTTGGCTCAGCAAAAGCAAGCTCGGGAAAAACGCGCGGAAGAAAAACCGGCGGGCGTGTCGGCTGCTGATTTAGAGGGCCAGTCTGGCTTGCGGATTGGCGCCGCTGGCGGGGCCGCTTCAGGTAAGAGTTCAGAGCCTTCCGCTCAGGTTGGTTACTTTGGCCTGCAGGAGGCGGCGCCTTTGGATGCACTGTTGACTCGCTCCCAGCAGCGACAGCAGGCAAGCCAAAAGCGACTCGAACAGGGAGTCGGCGGAGGCGGTTTGGGCGGCAGTGCCGCTGCTGGAGCACCTGCTCCTTCGTCGGGTATTCCTCAAGACCAAGCTCAGTCCTCGCTGGAGAGGAATCTTTCCAACTTGCGAACGCGCTCGGTCGAGTCCCAGCCGCTTCCTCAGGCGATGCCACCGGGCGGTGGACGGAATGTCCTGATTATCATTCGCGAGCGCTAAGCGGATCGAAGAGCGATTGTCGTTTGTCTCTCGGCAGCATCAGTAGTTTTTTCGCGTGCCTCAAGGGAGTTGAGGGCAACTTTTCTATGACGCTGTAGCCCATGCTCGACCAGCTGAGGCGAGGGGGGCTCAGCTGACGAAAAGATATAATCGGGATCTTTGCTTCTGCTTGGTGGTCGAGCCGTTCCGAGTTTCTCTTTGGCGTGCCGGCTTGTGAACAGGTTTTCCACCGCTGGGGTCTTGCGTCGG
Organism: Planctomycetota bacterium; assembly: GCA_046075445.1. GTDB lineage: Bacteria > Planctomycetota > Planctomycetia > Pirellulales > Pirellulaceae > BJ22. The sequence goes on along the minus strand of JBJTQD010000694.1, from coordinate 488 downwards.
GGCTGGCGCGACTAGCAATTAGGCAAGATTTTCTGCCGGAAAAGTTGCTGCTTTCGTAATCGCTTGCCATTTGCTGGATGGAAGCTGGTTTGGCACTGGGCAACGGTCGCAGCCCGGGTAATTTGGTGGCTTTCGTATTCCGTTTCGGGAGAGCCAGCGCAGATGAGTCGGGAAGAAGCCAGTGAGCAGTTGGATGTTCCATTTGAGGTTGGAGGACAGGAAACGGCCGCCTCGCCGCAGTTGATTGCGGAATCTGCTCCGTTCATTGGACGCTGGAATCGTTTGGTCAGCACCACGAACTGGGAGAAGGGACGCATCATCCACGAGTGGCGTTCGGCGCTGGAGGCTTCGGCCGCGCCGACGACCGAGTATTCGGACGAGGCGTGGAGCCGCATGGTGGGTGGAGTGACGGGCCAGCACGCCGGCCGGCTGCGACGCGTCTACGAGCGGTACGGCGCGGTCCATGCCGACTACGACGGCCTGTTCTG
>JBJTQD010000693.1:0-2691 GCA_046075445.1 Planctomycetota bacterium | reverse complement strand
CCAATTCCCAAGCCTGCACCCAACCCAGCCAAACCGGCGCCGATCAAGGCCATCCCCGGAATTGAAGTGCCACCAGCCGACTGTGCAAACAGCGGTGAGCTGATCAAGGACAATCCAACAGCAGTGAACAACATTGCCAATCGGGACATCTACAAATCTCCATCAAAAAAAAGGTGGATCAGTTTTTAACCTGAATTGGTATCAGTGAGCATGCTGAGCCGAACCGATAAACAGCGCGGCCAGAAACGTAAAGACATAAGCTTGCAGAAATGCAACAAACAACTCAAGCAAACTTAGGGCAATGGAAGCCAAGAACACCGCAGGTGCCACACCCCAAACAAGGTACGAGCCCCATACGACGCCAATAAATCCAGTAAACACAGCCAGCACCAAGTGGCCGGCAAACATGTTCGCAAACAAACGCACGCACAAGACAAAGTGCTTGACAAGCAAGCCGAACATTTCGATGAGCCAAATTCCGGGCAGCAGCACGACCGCCATCCACGGCGGCAAATCCATATGGGGCGCTTGAGCTTTCAAGAAGCCAACCACACCCATCTTTTTCATACCCGAACCAACGACCACCAAAAAAGTGATCACGGCAAAAACAGCCGTCACAGCCAATGCTCCGGTAGCGGACCCGAGAAATGGAATCATTCCGAACAGGTTCAGCACAAGAATGAAAAAGAAGAGCGTCAAAAGAAACGGAAGGAAACGGTCGGCGTCATGCTTGCCGATTGCGGGCCTCGCAATTTCATCCCGAATGAATACGACAAAACCTTCAAGGAAATTCCACAACCGCCCCGCGGGACGCGTTCCCGTTGCAATCTTTTTGGCCAACCAGCAAAAAATTAAGATTAGCAGAACAGCACCGACCAACTCCAGAACCATGAACTTGGTAATCTGGCCGTCAAACAACGGGTACTTTTCCCAAAGAGTCAGGATTGGCTTCTCCGAGTAACGAGGAAGTTCCCAGTGTCCCTCTACCTTTTGTCCACCGAGGAATCTCGGGACCTCAAAAAACGTTGCGTCCTGAACGTGCTCAAACAGATGATTGGTGTCGAAGTAATGCTTCATCCGCTCAGCCAGCGATGAGCCAGTCGAGGCAGCATGCTCCGCTACCTCACCAACCTTTGCGGCCGCGTTGTCGTCTACTCCGGAATCTAGCCAAGTCACTGGGAAACTCCCGATTTCAGGATGCAGCTGCTTCGGTTCGAAACACTCGACACTGTCCGCAAGCTCATTGAGTCAACAGCAACGAGTCGCAAACAACTTTGAATCCAGACAGGCCCTCGAGCTGTTCCTGAACGATTTCGTTCAGGCCTCGCGCGATTCGGCGCTCACACATTCAAAACGGGAGCAGCAAGCTTCCACCACCGTTTTCTGACAAGCAAGGACAAACTCGTCGCTTTCGCCGATTGGAATCAACCTTTGGCGGAGCCTCGAAGAGCTGACGCAAGTGTCAATCCCAGCGAGAGCAGATACGCAACACAAATGCCCGCTAAGTTCGTCCCATCTAGAAGTGCAAAAATGTAATGATGAACGGTCAGTAACGCCAGCAGGGGCAGAAATGTGCGACAAAACGCCGCCAAACTCAATCTGGCCAAACCCTGTTCGGCTCCTCTAGGCAGGTAGTGGAAAAAGGTCGCGAAAAGGTGACAAAACAGAAAAATCAAGATGACGGCCAGGCAACTTTTCGGCGATCCGAACAGCCCTCCTCGGCGAGAAATCACCAAGCCTAGCAAGCCAAGCGTTCCATACCCCACTCCAGCCCAAACCAAGTCTGGGCGAATCGACCGCCACAACCAATCCCAAGAAAAACGCCCGTCTTCTGTGGGCAACCCGTTCAATTCCATCCCCCCAGCCCGCCCTACTCTCTATTTCTTTGCTTCCGCTTCTGCCTCGCGTTCAGCTGATATCGCGATCTTCATCAACTGCCAACCTCCGGCAAACATCCCGAGAACGAAACCGGCGATCGTCAACAGATAGCCGGTGCCGAACTTCTGGTCGAGCCAGTAGCCAGCTAGTACCGGAATCCCGAATGTCATTCCAGCGGTCGTGATTCGAGCCACCCAATCCATCGCTTTTGCCATGGGGGCACGGTCATCGAGATTTTCGTCTTCAGCCGCCATCGTTAATCCCCCACTTAGCTGGACCAAGGCCTGAGCATATCGAATCCGCGTCCCCGCCGACACTGACTTTCCCTACTACTTCGCCCGTCAAAGCATCGCCTTAAGCTTCAAAATCAGCCTTCAAACGACCTTCAAAGCGAGTCAGAGGATTTTCGTTAAAGTTTTTTTAGTTACCTTTAAAAAGAAAAAAGATGGCTTTTAAGGAACAAAACACACCGCAAATCAACACTCGGCAATTTGTGAAAAATCGTTAGATCAACTACAATCCCATCTGTTCCAAAATTGCGTCTGATCGAGGGGTTGGCCTGAGGCGTACGCCGACGGCGAAAGGCCAACAACTTCAATCACCAACGGATGTCGGAGAACTCGCTTTTGGTGCCGCTGAAGCAATTCTGCGGGTAACCGAGGTAGCACGTTGTTTTTGCAGGTCGTTCGAGGTGGTCTATGCCCGAATGGCTCACAACCAGCCGTGTCAGTTTTCCAACCTGTTCGGAACGTTGAGCTTTCGGATGACGAGCCACCCGGCTTTTTCTCCCTGAAACTCGCGGTCTGACAGGGG
>JBJTQD010000692.1:0-2622 GCA_046075445.1 Planctomycetota bacterium | reverse complement strand
CCATAGCCCATCATCTGGGTTTCCGGATGAAGCTCATGTCCACCCAACTGACGAATGCGATAGTTATATGAATCCGCCATGCGGCTCTCCCGAAATTGAGGCTTCTAATGATCGCCCGTTAGTCTACCCGAAACCGCCAATTCCACCGACAGCAAGCCGGAGAATCGCCGCGCAGAAAAATTTCCCGGCGAAGGATTCGTGAATCTGGTCGAAGAAAGCAGTCGGATTCCATCGAATTAGCGTACCAGCACTCCGCCGCTGACCACAATCGTTTCGACCGGCGCGGGATCACAGAAGACCGCCCGGTCGAGCAATTGCCTAGGTGTAAGCTCTCCGCCACTCCGGTCGATCAGCGTAAGGAAATCGGCTCGCTTTCCGACGGCAATCTCCCCACCCGGATAAGCCAGCGCCTGACTTCCGCCGCGGATGACAGCGTCGTACAGGAACTCGCCGCAGGATTCGGTCTCGGTGCACAGCACGGCTCGCCGTCGCGTCGCTAATCGCTGCGAAGTCTCAAGTTGTCGAAGTTCAGCCAGCGGATTAATTCCGACATGGCTGTCTCCGCCAATCGAAATCCGGCCGGGGTTGCGCAGCAGAAATTCTTCTCCCGCGAAGATGCCGTCACCAAGATTTGCCTCGGTCGTCGGGCAAAGCCCAACCACCGCTCCGGTCGCTGCCAGTCGCTCGACTTCGATTGGCGTCAAATGGGTGGCATGAATCAGACACCACTGGGGATCAACCGCGAACTCGTCGAGCAGATATTCGACCGGACGCTTGCCGGTGTGAGCCAAACAGTCCTCGACTTCTTTTTGCTGTTCGGCAACATGCATGTGGACCACACCGTGTGGAATCAGTCGCCGAAATTGTTCGACCACGCGACGCCCCACATCAGCTTTCACGGCCCGCAATGAGTGCAGCGCAATTCCGATCTGTACTTGAGGATGGTCCCCCCACTTTGTCAGCGCCGCGTCAACGATTTCAGTAAATTCCTCCTCACTCAAGCCGAATCGTCGCTGTCCCCCAGCGAGCGGACGGTCATCAAATCCCCCGCGTTGATACAGAGTTGGCAGCAGGCAAATGCCTAGCCCCGCATCGACCGCGGCGGAGACAAGCACATCGCCTAGCAGTCCTCGGGGCTGGTAGGCACTCAAATCCGGCGCGCGGTGCACGTAGTGAAACTCACCAACGCAGGCATAGCCCGCTCGCCGCATGCGCTCGTACAAATCCCGCGCGACTTGATACATTCGGTCGGGATCAAGCTGCTCCAAAAAGGCAAACATCTGATCGCGCCAAGTCCAAAAGCTGTCCTCGCTGGCGGTCCGGAACTCGCTCAACCCGGCAAAGCCCCATTGAAAGGCATGGCTGTGCACATTCACGGGAGCAGGGAGAACCGCACCGGGTAGCTCGACAAAATCGTGAAGCATCGCCCGCTCGGAATTCGCGTCAGGCTCCGCAGCCTGACTCCCATCGGGCCAAGGACTGAACTCCTCAATCGCAGTTATCCAGCCCGCTGAATTTACCCGAACCAGTACATTGGCCTGCCAAGTATTGGAAATCCGCGCCCAGCGACAGAGAAAGTTCATGATTTTGCTTGAAGTTGGAATAGAATTGAATTGTCGGATTTAGCGTTTTTCAGGGCTGGTTCTGCTTTTCGAATTACCTTCAAAAGAGTTCGACCAAGCGATTGTTGAACGGGTTTCGCTGTCTTGATTTCAAGTGACTTTCAGGTGTTGCTCGGCCATTAGTTTAGGCTCGCGGCAGCCCTTGGTCATCAGACTTGCTGGAACATCCTCTGGTTGCTGGCAGGAAATCGCTGGCGGGACGGTTGGAAAACGGCGGGCGGACTGCTGGTCTAATTTCGACAACATTGCCACGAACGAACTCCACTCTTTCCCGCACGAGCTTTCTCTCGAGGAAATGGGTGTTGCGATAATTTTCGATTCGGGACACACTTGTTCCCAGTGGACGGGATTCCAGCAAGTACGACCATGGAAAAAAGGAGCCGGCGAGATGAATGGCTACCTTCGGCAAAATGGCCTTTTCGATTCAGCCCAGCATTCTGGACTGACCGGCGGAGCAGCAGACTCGGCCAAGGCAATATCTTTTGATAAACCAAGTCGTTTACTTCCTTTCTTGATCCTGCTGGTCTCAAGCATTTTCTCCGCCTCCCTTTCTTTTGCTGGAGATGGACCTGCCGAGGGTGAGAATGAACCGGGCAACCTGATGATCCTCGGTGGCGGGAAGGTCGCCCCCGAAGCCCGTGACCGGTTTTTTCAACTCGCCGGAGGCAATGCAGCTCGGATCGTCCTGATCCCTACAGCGAGCGAAGAGGTCCATCGACCCGAATTTTTGGAGCGATTTCTTGCTCCCTGGAAGCAGTATGCTCCGGAGTCGCTCATCATTCTCCACGCCGAGGACCGGCGGACCGCTGATAACAGTGACTTTATCCGGCCTCTGCAGCAGGCAACGGGCGTCTGGATCGGTGGCGGCGTTCAAACCCGTTTGACCGGTCGCTATCTCCACACACGCGTTGAGGATGAACTTCATGGAGTAAGAAGTCGCGGCGGAATTCTGGCTGGCACCTCAGCCGGAGCGGCCATCATGACCCGAGCGATGATCGCC
>JBJTQD010000691.1:0-7168 GCA_046075445.1 Planctomycetota bacterium | reverse complement strand
TGCCGCCGCGGTCTAGCGCAGCAGGCAGTGCTGATTGGGATCAGCCGCGGTGGTTTGTATGCCCACAACTACGCAGCAGCGCACCCAGATCGGGTTTCGGTCATCTACGGCGACGCAGCCGTGCTGGATTTCAAAAGCTGGCCTGCAGGTTTCGGAAAAGGCAAAGGGAGTGCCGGGGACTGGCAGGAGTTGCGGAAGCTCTATCAATTTGCTGATGAGGCTGCGGCAAAAGCTTACACGGGCAATCCAGTCGATCAGCTCGCACCGCTGCACAAAGCAGGTATCTCGCTGGTCTATGTCGTCGGGGCCCCCGACGACGTGGTGCCATGGAATGAAAACACGCAGCTCGTCGAGACTCGCTATCGAGAACTGGGCGGGGTTGTCGAGGTTTTGCACAAACCTGAGGTGGGCCATCATCCGCACGGGCTGGATAATCCAGAGCCAGTCGTTCGCTTCATTCTGAAGCATGCCCGCGCTAACTGAGCTATACTACCTCGCGGTTCGCCGTGGTCGGACAAGCTGACCGCACGGGAAGGAAAATCGAAGAGGCTCTGTCATGCTTTGTTTTCGAATTGTTTACGGGATGCTTTTAAGCGTCTTTGGGTTTGGGATCGCGCTCAACGTGTCCGCCGCGCAGGCTCCTGAAGATGGATCGGTGTTGCCATTTCCGCCGCCCCGTTCGACAAGCATCGCGGCCTCATCGATGCAGGATTCGAAATACAATCCTCAGCCGGAAAAGCGACGGTTGCCGGCTGACGTTCCGAACATTCTGATCGTCTTGATTGATGATGCCGGGCCAGGTTTGCCGGACACTTACGGTGGCGAAGCTCACACCCCGACGCTGACGCGAATTGCCAAGACCGGGATTTCCTACAATCGTTTTCACACCACGGCGATGTGTTCACCGACCCGGGCGGCGCTGCTCACGGGGCGAAATCATCATCGGGTTGGCGCGGGGGTCATTACCAAACTTGGGAATGACTGGGATGGCTACACGGGGATGTGGCCGGCGACCAGCGCCTCGCTGGCTCGCGTGCTTGGTTGCTACGGGTACGCGACCTCAGCTTTTGGAAAGTGGCACAACACGCCGGACGATCAGGTCTCGCAAGTCGGGCCCTTTGACCGCTGGCCAACTGGACGGCTGGTTGGCTTTGATTACTTCTACGGATTCCTGGCCGGTGAGTCTTCGCAATACGAACCGCTGCTGGTGGAGAATTTCACGCACTTGCCTAGTCGTCCTTATGACGGCAAATACCATTTGACTGAGGACCTGGCGGATCGCGCGATCAATTGGTTGCGGCGTCAACGAGCGCAGGCTCCCGACCAACCCTTCTTCATGTACTGGGCTCCTGGCGGTGTGCACGGCCCGCATCAAGTGGCCAATCAATGGGCGGATAAGTACAAGGGCAAATTTGACGATGGCTGGGACAGGTATCGCGAACGGGTCTACGCTCGCCAGCAGGAACTCGGCTATCTACCAGCCGATGCAAAACTGACTTCGCGGCCAGAATCCATGCCGGGCTGGGATGAGATTCCCGACACGGAAAAGCCTTTTCAGCGGCGACTGATGGAGGTCTTCGCCGGCTATTGTGAACACACCGATACGCAAGTCGGCCGTGTGATTGATGAGCTGGAATCGCTCGGAGTCCGCGACAACACGCTGGTCTTCTATATCTGGGGCGACAATGGCTCCAGTGCCGAGGGGCAGGGCGGCACGGTCAGCGAATATCTGGCTCAAAGCGGAACGCAAAGCAAAATCTCGGACCACCTCAAAGTTGTTGAGGAATTCGGAGGACTCGAAGCATTGGGCGGTCCGGAATTCGAAAGCATGTACCACGCCGGTTGGGCTTGGGCTGGCAGCACTCCCTATAAGTCGACCAAGCTGGTCGCAGCTCACTTCGGTGGCACGCGCAACCCGCTGGCGATCTCTTGGCCTAAAGTAATTAAGCCAGACGCGAAAATTCGCTCGCAGTTCCATCATGTTAACGATGTCGTGCCGACAATCTACGAAATCCTTTCGCTCAAAGAGCCGACGATCGTCGACGGCGTCAGTCAGGATCCGATGGACGGCGTGAGCATGCGTTACACTTTTGACTCCGCGGAGACGGCCGGACAAAAGCATTCCCAGTATTTCGAGATCATGGGCAGTCGTGCGTATTACCGCGATGGCTGGATCGCATCGGCTTTCGGACCACGTATCCCTTGGAAGCCTGGGATTGACCCCAAGGTTTTCAGCTGGAACCCGGACAAAGAGCCTTGGGAGCTGTACAACCTCGAGTCTGACTTCACTCAGGCAGTTGACCTTGCTCGAGAGCAACCGGAAAAGCTTAAAGAGATGGTGGGTGAGTTTTTGGTCGAGGCGCGAGACAATAAGGTCTTGCCGATCGGCGGCGGACTTTGGACGGCGATCCATCCGGAGTTTGCCAAGCAGAATCCGGCGACCGAATTTTTCTACAATGCCGACGTGATTGAAGTACCCGAAGCGACGGCTCCGCGATTGGCTCAGCGCAGTAACCTTGTGACCGTCGAAGCCGAACTCGATGATAAATCCAGCGGCGTCCTGTATGCGGTGGGTTGTATGTCCGGGGGCTTAGCGGTCTGGATCGACGATGGCAAGTTGACGTACGAGTACAACCTGTACCACATCGAGCGAACGCGGATTCAAAGTAGCCAGCCGTTGCCGAGCGGCAAATTAAAGCTGGAAGTCGAGACAACGATGCAGCCGGGTGTCCGCAACGGCCCGGCCGAAGTCGTGATTCGCGCTAATGGCGAGGTGATTGGTCAAGGCAAGGTTCCGCGAACGACGGGGTATGCGCTCAGCGGTAACGATTCGTTCGATGTGGGCCGCGACAGTTACTCTCCCGTTTCGCCGCTGTACGAGAAGCGTGCTCCCTTTGCGTTCAATGGCAAGATTGAGGCTCTGACTGTGCGATACAAAACGGCTCGTTGATTGGGGTGGTTGCTGCGAAAAAAGTTCGGCAAGTGATTTACGAAATTCCTTTTCTTGCTCTTGTGACCGAGTAAAAGAAGATGATCCGCATTCTGATCTATTTCGTGTGTGCTGCTTGGATTGCGATCCACACAGCACGAGACGTCGCAGCACAGGCGTTGACCGAAGTCGGTGAGCCGGCTGACACGATTGAGCAGTTAAGTGCCGACTGGAGTGAGGCTCGGCAGTTATATCAGGGCGTCGAGCACCAGCGCTGGGAGCTGAATGAGCCGCGTCCGCTGGTGGTCAATTGTTTGCGGGTCGACCCTAAGACGCCGGGACTGAGTTTTCATTCGACCGGGAGGATTGAGGGCTGGGAAGACGGGGCTGTCGAAACGCGCCGCGAGACGGTGCGCGATTTTTTGCGAGCTGAGCGCGCGAAGGGTGTACCGCTCGTGGTCGCGATCAATGCGGACGCGTTCACGCTCAAGACGGCTTACAACCGTAAAGACCCTTGTGACCTGCTGGGCTTGGCGGTGGCAGGTGGAACGACCGTCTCATCACCGACGGGGTCGCCTTCGCTGATTATCAGAAAGAATGGCGAGCTGAAAATCGAAGCGTTGGCGAAAGACGCCAGCCTCGAGGGGATTGAAGTCGCGGTCAGCGGCTTTGGGCTCTGTCTGCAAGACGGCAAAGCGTTGCCGAGCGGGGACGACCTCCACCCGCGCACGGGGTTTGGCCTTTCAGAGAAAGGCGATTTCCTTTTTCTCGTAACGATTGATGGTCGGCAGCCGGCCAGTCAAGGCGCGACGACTGCGGAGCTCGGGGCGATCATGGCTGAAGTGGGTGCTCATGTGGCGATCAATATGGATGGCGGTGGCAGCACGACGCTTGCTTGGTGGAATCCGGATCGCAACGAAGCAGAAGCGTGTGAGCTGTTGAACCAGCCCGTTGGCAATGGCGTTGCTTGGTCCCGGGATCGCGAAGCTGGAACCTTTCGCACGACAGAGAGAACCAACGGAAATAACTTTGGAATTTCTTGGTCTGGGAAATGAAATGTTGTCCGGCCTGATTCCGTTTTTCAATTTACAGCGTGAACGCACCATCGCTGGCCCAAACTTCAATCGTTGGTTGGTACCGCCCGCGGCTCTTTGCATTCATCTCTGCATTGGAATGGCTTACGGGTTTTCCGTTTTTTGGCTTCCTCTGACCAAGGCGATTGGGATCACAAAGTCAGTCGTGGCGCCGGCAGATCTGACTTGGTGGAGCAAGCTTTTCACGACGCAATACGACTGGGACAAGCCGATTCTCGGTTGGATCTATACGCTCTTCTTTGTTTTTCTCGGCGGCAGCGCGGCTTGTTTCGGTCGTTGGCTCGAGAAAGTTGGTCCGCGCGCGGCGGGTTTCGCAGCCGCCTGTTGCTGGAGTGGCGGCTTGTTGGTCGCAGCTCTAGGCGTCTACCTGCACCAGCTCTGGATTGTCTGGTTGGGAGCCGGAGTGATCGGCGGGATTGGCTTAGGGCTAGGGTACATCTCTCCGGTCTCGACGCTCATCAAGTGGTTCCCTGATCGCAGCGGGATGGCGACCGGCCTGGCAATTATGGGCTTTGGAGGCGGCGCGATGATCGGATCGCCGCTGGCTGACCGACTGATGAAGTACTTTGCGACCGAGCACTCGGTCGGAGTTTGGGAAACGTTTGTCGTACTGGCCCTGATCTATTTGGCTTACATGCTGCTGGGCGCGTTTGCGTATCGGATTCCGGCGGAGGGTTGGCGGCCGGCAGGCTGGCATCCGCCGGCGATCGAGGGTGATACCGCAAAGTCGAAGCGTTATGTGGCTGTCAGCGAAGCTTGGAAGACCCCGCAGTTTTGGTTGCTCTGGCTGGTCCTTTGCCTGAATGTTTCAGCGGGGATTGGCGTGCTCGGGATGGCTTCGCCACTGCTGCAAGAGATTTTCGGCGGCCGGCTGATCGGTTCGTCGCTGGAGTTTGATCAGCTCAACGCCGAGCAACTCAAGCAGGTCGCAACGGTCGCCGCAGGGTTCACTGGGCTATTGAGCTTATTCAACATCGCCGGGCGATTCTTTTGGGCTTCGCTCTCGGACTACCTCGGTCGAAAAATGACCTACGCGATTTTTTTCTTGTTGGGCTTTGTGGCCTATGCGTCCATTCCCTCGCTTGGGCAAGTCGGTAGCATCACTTTATTCGTGGCAGTCTTTTGTCTGATCCTGACAATGTACGGCGGGGGATTCGCTTCGATCCCGGCTTACCTCGCTGATCTGTTTGGCACACAGATGGTCGGGGCAATTCACGGGCGTCTGTTGACCGCGTGGAGCGTCGCCGGAGTGCTTGGGCCGGTCTTGGTGAATTATTGGAATGAGTACCAAGTCAAAACGGGCACGCCGCGCCAACGGGCTTACGATCAGACGATGTACATTTTGGCTGGGCTGCTCGTCGTAGGTTTCATTTGTAACTTGCTGGTCGGTCCCGTAGCACAGCAGTGGTTTCGCGACCCGGAACAGAAGGGACCCGGAAGCGAAAACAACCCTAGCGCTGGTTTGGGTAACGCTGAGCTGAGTTCCGCAGCGAGTGTCAACGCTTGGCTCATTCCGTTCTGGCTATTGGTGTTGATTCCGCTCGGCTGGGGAGTTTGGGTCACGCTGCAGCAGGCCGCAGTGCTGTTTATTGGAGGGCGTTGAGAGGGACTGGAAGAAGGTCTCTCACGGAGGCACAGAGGCACGGGGTAGGGTGGGTCGCAATCGCGCGCGGTGTCATTGATTTGGAGGTTGGCTCACCGCGATGCGCACCCACCACTGAAGTAAAAATGCGCTTCGGGGATTTGCAGGAGGATCCTCTTAGGCCTCAACGGTGGGTGCGCACCGCGGTCATGCGTGATTTTAGGGAAAACCTCTTGCGCGGATGCGCCCCACCCTACTCTCACTGTTTAGTGGAGGGCGTTGAGAGTCTCTCTTTCTTCTTCCGCCGGCGCGGGAAGTAAACCCGCAATCGGTTCAAAGCAGCGACCGTTTGGCCAGCGGACATCGACTTCCCCTAAGTCTTCGACGGGAAAAGGCGGCTCGACGACGATTCCAACGCCGAGCCCCCGGCCCCACGAATCAAAGTCGTTGGGTTGCCAAGTAGCCGGATTTTTGATCACTCGATCGCCCGGTTGAAAAGACATGGCCAGATTCTGCTCATTCCGATTAATGAAACTAACTAGCCAGATATTATCAACTAGCTTGGCCAGAGGGCAATCAAAATACTGAGCATCAGCAGGATCGCGCCGGTCAAGCGAATCAGCATGATTCGCGGCGAGAGCTGAGCTTCGGCGCCGCCAAACTGCCGGGCCAGCCACCAAGCGAAGAGCACGGCCCAGAGCCCGCGCAGGGCGTAGATAATGTTGATGCGGGTCGCGTCGCCGTAGTGATTCAGCGCATAGGCCATGCTCATCGACTGGAGGGCCATGACGACGGTGCCGCAAAGTAGCGGGCGGAGGACTCCGAGTTGCTGCAGTCGCCCGAGCGAGTCACATTTCGGAAGGAAGGCGAGCGAGATGATTCCGGTCGAGACAAACATCGGCGGCAGGAATTGATCGGCCCCCCAACGCCGGCCCCAGGTTTGCAGCCCGACGTCAAACAGTGAAAAGCTCGTCGCAGACAGCACCGCGAGGACCACGGTCAGCACGGCGCGCGTTGCAGTCAGGCGAGTGCGCGCGGCAGAGCTAGCCCCCAACTGGATCACTCCGACGCCCGTCGCAGCGAGAAACGCGCCGAGCCAGACTTGTCCTGGAACGGGTTCACCAACTACGAGAGCCAAAAGCAGGGCGACGATGATGACTTTAACTCCCAGCACCGGCGCAGCGACAGAGACATCGCCGAGCGAAAAAGCGAGGTAAGTCAGAAGCTGGCCGACCACGAAGGCGGCTCCGATTAGTCCGGCTTGCCACCAGCCAGCCAGCGGCAATCGCTCTTCCTGGGTGGCGAAAATGATCCCCCAGCCGATCGCCAGCCAGAGATTGGCTAGAAAAGTCCCCGTCCAGGGACTCGCCCCGCGGCTAGTCGCCTGTTTGGTGAAAAGCATCGCCAGCACAAAGCCAAAGCTGGAGGCGAGCGGAAAGAGCAGGTGCAGTGGCATGGTGCCGGCAAAGCTTGATCTGGATTGAATTGAACCAGTGGAGCGTTCACCGGTGAGTCAGCAGCGTATCATATTCGAGTCGAACTGGAGAGGTAAATCAGGAAGAT
>JBJTQD010000690.1:0-7106 GCA_046075445.1 Planctomycetota bacterium | reverse complement strand
CGCCGAGGACCTGATGTGCGCCGAAGTATTTTACATTGGGCATTTCCCCGGCTCGGTCACGACAGCTCCACTCTTCTGGTCGGGCTATCTGCTGGTGCCGGTTAACGGCAGCGATTACTGCGAACTGCACGTGCTGAAGTTCGCGGAAAAAGGCTTGCGGACCGAGCGTGCGCAGGTGTTTCGCTTGGCCGACGGACCCGTTTCGCTGCCACCAAGCCGACTCGGACGCTGGATGCTTTTCTTGGCGGACAACGGCGAGGTCAAAATCCTCGAATTGAACACGACTGAAGGCGAAGCCCCAATTCGACTGGTCGCTGAAGACAAATTTGAAAACCGCGGTCGCGATCGCTTTTATATGCTGGCCGAGGGGAGCAGTCTCTGGATCGCCAGCAAGGGGCTCGTTCGCTACGGAATTCAACGGACGCTTGGCAAGTTTGAACGCGAGAGCATTGTAAATCCGGGCGACTACTTCCTTGCACCGATGGCCAAGATTGACTCGACCCTGTTCCACCTACGTCGTCGCGACGGCTCGCGGCAAGTCTCTGTGTCTGCGGTCGATTCCCAGACTCTCGCCGAAATTTGGAGAACAGATTTCGGAGCCGCCGCACCCGCAGAACCCATTGTCGCGGGAAATGAATTGGCGATTGTCTCGGCTCAAGGTGATGCTTTTCTGGTTGACCAGGCAGGCTTTGAAGCCAACGCCGTTCGCAATCCGCTCAAGGCCAGTGCAATTGACCAAGCATTAAACTTCGTCGAAAGGGTTGAACTGGACGGCCAGCGTCACGCTTTCGTCGCACCGGCTGGTAGTAGCGATGTGCTGATGCTCGATTTGGAAAAGCGCCGCTCTCAAGTCTCTCGCATGCAGGCGCCGGCTGACAATCCAGCGACCATCCCCGTGGGACTTGGGCCCGATTTGCTCGTTCCCACGACCAAGGGGCAAGTGGTCCGAATCGATCCGAACAACGGTCGAATTGTTGGCACGCCTTTCTTGCCATCGCTCAAGCCCGGAGTTGAAGTTGCCTGGAACCGACCTGCCTATTTGGGCTCTGGCAAAGTGTTGCTGGGGGACCGTCAAAAGACCCTCTACCTACTCGACGGCAGCGACCGCAAGGTTTTGCGCGAAGTTGGACGCACGGAGGTAGATGGTGAACTCGTATCGAGTATCGCCGGCAAGGACAGCAACGCGTTTGTCGTCGCCGATGTGGCTGGTAATCAAACGCTGCTCAGGCTGGAAGTGAGCGACAAAGTTCAGGTCAGCGGCACTACGAAGCTCGACGGGCAAGTCGTCGCGGGGCCTTGGCTGGTCGGAGAAAACCTCTTCCTGTTGCTCGATGATGGACAGTTGCATGTCTTTAATCTTCAGGGCGAGTCGCTCTGGAAACTTGATGTCGCGAATCAGCAAGTCGCTGGGATCTCTGCTCGAGAAGGCGGATGGAATATCGCGCTGGTCACCGGCCGAATCCTGCGTGTCGACGCGGCGGGAACAATCGAAAAGACGATTGAGATTGGCCAGCCGATTCGCTTGGCTCCCGTCCAAGCCATGGGGCGAGTAATCGTCTGTGCGGCCGATGGAACGCTCTTGGTCCTCAATCCGGACCAGCTCTAAAAGCGTTGGCGTTAACGATTTTTGTTGCTCAATCTCCAGATAAACAAAGCTTACGCTCGTGGCTCGATACCAACAAACACTGACTACACTGCTCTGCCGCATCGGATTTGCGGTCTGGTTTGGACTCTGTCTGACCGCCAGTTCGCAGGCCCAGCAACCGGCGCCCGATCAAGACGCAAAAGCCAATACGGTTCTGATCGATCGCGAGCCATTCGACCGGATCACGCTCGATGAATTGAACAAGAACAAGGTGTACGAGATCGTCCCGCTGGCAACGCCGCCGTCCACTCCATTGCCAGAAACCGGAAAGCTGGTGTTCGAGCCAGTGAACGGCGACTGGCAGGGGGAATTGCTGGAAGTCGATTGGACCAACGTCGTTCTCTACGAGACCTTTAACTCATTGCTTTTGAAGGAAGCCGATGAGTTGATCAGTCAGAAGAATTTCTCTGAAGCCTATCGGTACATTCTCTACGTTTACGACAACGGCGGAGGCGGTGACAAGGAAATCATCAAAAAGCTCCGGACCGTTATGTACAAGGATGCCAACGATAATTTCGATAAAGGGAATTACGATCTGGCGCTGACCATTCTCGAAGACGTTTATCGCCGCGACCCGGATTTCATCGTGCCGGGCGCCAATCGTCGGTTGGTTGACATGATTACGGAGTGTTACGACAAGTCGATTCCACCTCTGGTTGAGAGTGGTGCCTTCAAGGCAGTCCATTCGCTCCTGCGGACGCTCACCGAGACCTACGGTGACAACGCGACCGCGTTGAACGAAAAATGGAACGCGGAACTAAAGCGGTTACACGCCGAGACCATGGAACAGGCGCGGGCGGCCGAAGCGGGAGGCGATACCCTGCGAGCTCGCCAACTGGCTCAGCGGGCCTACAGTATTCTCCCCGAAGATACATCCAGCGTCGAATTCATCAATCAGCTGATCAATGCCAAGCCAATTGTGGTCGTCGGCGTCACTCAATCTGCTGCCAATCCGAACCCGGACCGGCTGGAGCATTGGGCTTCCCGGCGAGTCGGACGACTTACTGAGCGACGCTTGGTCGAGTTCGTTGGCTTTGCCGACGAGGGTGGGAAATACGAATTCGTCCCGGGGCGAGTTTTTCCGAAGGATGAAACGGGGTTGACCTATCGTTTCGTCATCGAGCCCCAGAAGTCGGGCTTTGCTATCCCACCGCTTACCGCCCATCACTTGGCGAACCAATTCCTGGATTACGCTGACCCGGATAATCCGAAGTGCGTTGTCGCTTGGGCCAAGAACGTGGAGTCGGTAACCGTGGTCGATGAATTTACGGTTGATGTCGAGCTCAAAGTGCCACTCGTCCGCCCTGAGGCTTATCTCAGCTTGCCGTTTCGCGATGATTCGTCGGAGTTAACTCAGACCGGAGCCTACCTGCTCAGTCGCCAGGGTGAGAAGCAGATCGAGTTCGAGCCCAATGCGCGCTATCTCTCGCGTCGCAGCAGTGGAGATCAATTGCCCCGGATTGCCGAGTTGATGTTCCCCAATCAATCAGAAGCAGCAGATGCCCTGGTTCGTGGCGAGATTGATTTGCTTGACCGGGTCTCTCCTAACGACCTGCCTCGACTCCGTCGCGATCCGGAAATCGAAGTCCGGTCGTATTTGATTCCAACCGTCCACATGCTCGTTCCAAATCGACGGAATGAGTTTGTGAAAGACAATCTGTTTCGCAATGGGCTTATGAAGGCGATAAATCGCCAACAGATTCTCAATGGTCTTTCCGGAATCGGTATGGATATCGACGGGACGCTCGTCCTTAACGGACCCTTCCCCATTGGGATGGAGAATCTCGACCAGATTGCTTACGCATATAACACCCGCGTCCCGCTCATTCCATTCAATCCGCAAATGGGAATGGCCTTGGTCGAGACCTCTCGGCAAGCCCGAATCGCGATGGCCTTGAAAAAGCTTCCTCCAGAAGAAGCCAACAAGCCGGGAGCAGCGCCAAACATTCAGTTCCCGGAATTGGTGCTCGCTTATCCTGAAGGCGACGTCCCCTCTGTGACCTGCACGGCAATCGCCCAGACTTGGTCAGAAGGTGGGATCAAAGTAAGACTTCGCCGTTTGCCACCCGGCGTTACGGTCCCCGAAGATGGAGACTACGACTTCCTCTATCTGGAAATGATGATGAGCGAACCGCTGGCCGAGGCCGAGTATTTGTTTGGAACCAACGGCTTGGTGAAAGAAACAAACGCTGCGATTGAGCAAATCACTCGCGATGCAACCGTCTCGACGAGTTGGCGCAGCGCAAGCATGGTGCTCCGTAACCTGCACCGCCAGATAAACAATGACATGTCCGTCTTGCCGCTCTGGCAGATGCGTGAGTTTTATGCTCACCGACGCAACCTGAGAAACACCGGCCGCGACCTGATCTATATCTACCAAAATATCGATCGCTGGCGGTTGGAACCAATCCAGCTAGGGGAGATCAAGCCATGATCGCCTGGTACCGTCACCCCTTGTTCCGTCCTACTCCGTCCCGGAAAACTTCCATGCTGCTCGGCTCTGTCTCGGCTCGCAAGCGTAACTTGCAGTCGCTCGCTCTTCTGCTGATGCTGCTCGTTGCCGGCGTTGAACCGAGCGCATCCGAGGCACAGGATGCGGGCGCGAAATCAGAAACAAAAGCCAAAGCCGAATCCGGCCAAGCGGGTGCCCCGGCAGCGCCCGCCGAACCAGCCCCGCCGCCGCTCCCCACGGATGGCGTCTTGCCCGTCGGAAGAGCTTGGGAGCAAAGCCATTATCGCGTGCGAGTTTGGTTTGCGACCGATGGAAGCGCAACGCTCACGAGCATGCTGCCGCAATTGATGGACGATGTTCGTCGAGAAAGCATTCGCATCGACGCCAGCGGCTGGGAACTGCTCATCAGCCAAGCCCCCAATCCCTGGTTCTACCGCGGCCCCCGAGACCTTTCGCAACCAGAGCGGCTCAAGGGAATCGAAAAGGGTATCGACACTTATTACGACGACAAATTGATGCTCGTCTGCCTGCGCGATACAGGGATTGGAATTGAAACGAGAGTCCGCGAGTTGGATATGGCAACGCGGCAATGGGGCGCGACCCAAACCCGGCTAACTCCTCAGCCCGAAAACCTCGCAGCCTCGGTCACCGATGCCATCCGCTTGGCGTTCATGCCGCTGGCAACAATCGAGCAGGTCCCAACGGACAGCACGATCATCCTGCGTGCCCGAGCACTGGATGCCAGTGTCTATTCTTGCCTGGATGAACAAATGAATTGGGTCGTTAAGCCAAACACGGGCTCTCCTGTTTCGATCCGCGAGGAAGACAACTTCTTGCCCGTTTTGAGAAAAGTCGATCGCTCTGGCAACCTCGAGTCGCTCGAGCCGGTCGAGTATACGTTCATCAATACCGACAAGATCGAAGGAACCAAAATCACCGGCTATGTTCACTCCAGCGCCCGCGCTCCGCTCTCGGGAAGAACGAGTAAACGCCTGCAAAAGTTGGCGCTTGTCATTCGGCCGCAGCCCAGCACTACCCGGATTCGCTTTGTGGCCCTCGATGACCGCACTAAGCCAATGGAGGGGTTGGAGGTTTACTCGCGCCGAACAGATGCAAAAAAAGATGACCCCTCGGAATTCATCGGCAAGACCGATTGGCGAGGAATCATTGATATTCCCCCGGGCAGCGAGCCGCTTCGACTGATTTATCTCAAACGCGGCACTCGTTCTATGAAGAAGGTGCCAATGATTCCTGGTTTCCGCGATAACCTGGCGACCGAAGTCCCTAATGACGAAGCCCGGTTGTTCGCTGAAGGCGTGATCCTCGGTGTGCAGTCGGAAGTGCTCGACTTGGTCGTTCAACGCGAAAACTACGAACAGAAGATTGCCGAGGAGATCGAAAAGAACAGATTTGATTTGGCTCGCGAGGACCTCGAGCTTTATCAGCAGCTTCCCACGGCCCAGAAACTCGCCAGCACCCTCGCTGACGAAGAGGCTCGGTTGACAATCCAAGCTAAATCGAAAAAGGAAATTGATTTCATCAAGAGCATGTTCAGCCGAATCCGCGAAGTGCTGCAGTCCAAGGTGGCGAACACCAAGGAAGCCGAGTTGCGGCAGAAGATTCAGAGCGGCGGCTAGATTCAGGCGAGCACCGGGCGAACGGCCAGTGCTGAAGCAGGTATCAACCGGCTTCTGTTTTTGAGCGAGCTGCCAAGCTCTCGTAAAGCTTTTCCAACTCGCCTGAGTAGTGGCGGTGAATTTCCTTGCGCCGCATGCTTTGCTTTGCCGTGAGCATCCCATTGGCGGTTGAAAAAGGCTCTTTCAAAATCAACACGCCGCCAATTTGCTCGTGACTTGCTCGGCCAGCCAAGAGTCGGCCGAATTCCTGTTGCACAGTCTCCTCCTGCCAGTTGGCCGCTGTTGTGCTTGTGTTTGCTGCAGCAGCAACAGCCTTCAGTTCGTTCGGTTCGATTGCCACCATAGCGACTAGAAAATTGCGGCGGTCTCCGAATAGGCAACACTGGGTGATGGCTGGGCTCGCCAAGAGGAGGTTCTCCAGGTCCGTTGGATAAACCTTTTTGGCCGTGCTTAAAACTATCAGGTCGTCCTTTCTGCCATTGAGGTGCAGATAGCCCTCCGAATCGAGATAGCCCAAGTCTCCCGTATGGAGCCAACCATCTCTCAGAGCTCGCCCGGTTGCATCGGGGTTGCGGTAGTAGCCGGGCATGATGTTCTCGCCTCGAGCCAAAACCTCGCCATCCTCGGCCAGTTTGATTTCAACCCCGGAGATCACCTGCCCCACGGATCCGCGACGCCAAGCCCCCGGGCGATTGCTGGTCACAACAGGAGCCGCCTCGGTTAAGCCATAGCCGGTCACCAGTCCAATTCCCGCCTCGCGAAAATAGTCGAAGACGTGATCGGCCAGCGGAGCACCCCCGCAATTGCAGATTCTCATCCGCCCGCCGAGCAGTTTTCCCAAAGCTTCTTGGTCATTCAACTGGCCAGCCTGCAGCAGCAGGCGATAGCAACGTTCATAGAAATAAGGGACCGCATTCATATAGGTGGGATGGAACTGACGACACTCATCGAGAACAAAGTCTCGTCCGCGCGAGAGCACCGTTTCGCATCCCGCCAGGATGCCCGTTACCAAGTCGCAGACCCGCGCAAAGATGTGCGAGAGAGGAAGCCAACAGACTCGGATATCCTCCGGCCCCAGTGGCAAGGTCGCACATTTCGAATAGGCATTCGCCACCACATTTCGCTGGGTCAGCATCACGCCCTTCGGATCACCAGTCGTTCCGCTGGTGTAAAGGATCGTCAGCAAGTCCGCAGTGCCGATCTGCCCTGCAGCCGTTTGCAGCCAACGCAAATCTTCATCAGTAGCTTGCTTCTCTTCCAGCCATTGCTGCAGTTGCCAAGCGCCGAGAAGCTCGAAATCGATCGTCGCCAGTTGCTGCGGGCTAAGTTTCAGCCTCGACAGTTGAGGCTTAAGCTTGGAGTAGAGTTCCGG
>JBJTQD010000689.1:0-4378 GCA_046075445.1 Planctomycetota bacterium | reverse complement strand
AAAGCTGCAGGCGGCTGATTTGCAACGCGTGAAGGACTTGCGCTGCACCTCGCCTGCGCCAACGCCTAGCGGCTTTGGGCTCCGGCTACGGGCTAAACGAAAGAAGCTAAACGAAAGAAACGCGGGGCTGACGCGAAGACCCGGCTGATAGAAATACTGACTACCGCATTAGGCCTGTAGCAACGTGCGGATTTCGTCGAGGACTTTCTTTTCCGAAACGGAGGTTGAGCCAAATCCGAGGAATCCACCGGCAGCCTTGGCGACGCCTTCCGTCCGACCGAGCACGCTTTCGCCAACATGGCGATACTCTGACTCGGCGAGCGTGCATTTCAGCGAAGTGACATATAACCGCCAAGCTTCAAACAGTTCCGAACTTGGCTTGTTGCGCAACCAGCTGGAAAGCAATTCCCCGGTAGCTGATTTCGCATCGATGCCGCTTTCGGCTGCTGCACGGGAGATGGCGGCTGCCTCTTCAGCTTGGACTTCACCGTCTGCCCAGGCGACTGCGACCAGCGGCACGAGCGTCAAGCAAACCAGATTGCCCGGGCCGATTTTCTGGTCGACCAAGGCTTGCAGCACCTTCTCGTGACTGATTCCGCTGACCGAGGCCAATGCTTCGCGAGCTTGTTTATCAGCTAGTTCCTGAGTCAACCGCTCCATTAACTGGCGGTCTCGCTGCTGAAAGAAAATGTCTTCCAAAGCCTGGCCACGACGGTGCAAATTGTCTTCCATTAGTTTGGACTCTCTTGAGTGCAAAGCGGTTAACAGGTCACGAAGTCACTGCTCAAAATGTAGCGAAGAGAGACCTCCATTTGCAGGGGGAGCAGCCCCCGACTTCCCACCGGTCGCAACCGTTTGGGCAGGCTTCGAGCACTTTCGGGCTGGATCCGCGGATTTTACCGAGCCGCAAAGCAGTCGCCTCATCGCCAGCCGGATTTTCGCTGCTCCCCTAGAGGCGGGATTCGGGGGTATCCGGTTATACTGGACGAATCGTCGGAAGAGGCACGCTAGGACGCGTCCGCTCCAGGCGGGAGCGGTGTCAAGCTGCTTTCGGCGATTCACCGGAGACGATAACAACATGACAATCGACACCATGACAATCGCTTTTGCGACACATGCGTTCACCCAATTTTCCCGAGCAGCCCTGCTTGCCCTGCTTTTCTGTTTTAGCGGAATCGGCAGCACGTTTGGCTCGGACACTGCGATCCAACTGCAAACCTCCGTCGCTCGGATGAAGGATTGGTTAGGAACATCGTCTCAAGCGGAAGGCTGGCGGCGTTATCTGTTGCTGAATGCGCTCGAAACTCAAGCTGCCCTGGGCGACCGCGCTGACATTCAGGCCCTGAACGAAATTCTCAGTCGATTTCAATCCGGTGCCCCGGGATTGGAGCACGCCAGCTTTCAAGACGTCCGGCAAGACATTCAAGAACATGTTGCTCACCTCGCGAAGGTGAAAGTCGGCGACCTCAATTTCGCGCTGACTGCTGCCAAGGAACAATTCCGCCCGATCGACTTGCCGATGGTCCAACGTCGCAAAGACGATGCGCTCTATCATCTCCAAGCTCTACAGCGGAATTACGAGAAGCGACACGCTGAGCCAGAACGCACGGAAGCATTGGCCGCGCTGAAGCTGAGCGAGGCAATTGAAGCCGTCAAATCGGTGGACCCCGCTCAGGTGATCGCCGATGGGCTGGCAGCCGAAACAGGTGACGCCGCCGCCGATCAAGCTCGCCAGACTGCTCGCAATCAAGCTCTGTCGAAGCTCCGCAGTCACGTTCAGAACTTTGATGAAAACGCCCGCGAGCGTTTTGACTCTTGGTTTGGCTCAGCCCAACTCGCACTCGATCGTTACTTCCGCGTGTTGTTCTATGCGTCCGAGCGAAATCTAAAACAAGGTTACGAGCGTCAATTGCAGACATTGACCGATAACCTGCCGCTACTAGCAAATCCGGATGAACGTCGTGCGGCTGGTTTGGCGGGCAACGCAGTTGGTTGGCTCGACCACGCCGGCCAAGTTCCGGAACTAATCACTGCGATTCGAATGTCTCACTCGCGCCCAAACTTCGAAGCATACATCGAAAGCGATTTCCTCAACAAAGCGATGGGCCGCGACGTTCCCGAAACACGTCCGGTTCGCGAAGTCATCCTCGGTCGTTTGATTCAGGGAACCTCGCACACCAACACCAATGTCTCGTTTGACCTTTTGGACGACCCCAATCAAGTTTCGCTAAGCATTCAAGCGATGGGGACGATCCAATCCGACAACTTTACCAAACAAGGCCCGATCACCGCCTACTCAGGATCCAACGGCGTTTTCGAAGCCCGTCGCCACGTCTTCGCGAATGTCGGCGGCTTTTATGCCAATGCGCCTTACGCGGCCGCCAATCTTCAATCCGAATTCCGCGGCACGAGTTGCCGGCTGAAGATCGTCAACAAGCTGGCGACGAAGACCTACCTGAAGGACCGCGAATTGAGCCAAGGGATCGGCGCCAACCGAGCCGAAACGCGAATCCTGAATCAGTTCGGCGAGCAAACCAACGATTCGCTGTCGCAGCCACGAGTGCGACTGAACAAAGCGGTCGCCAAGATGAACGAGTACGCTCGCTTGGTACCGGACGTCTTTTTGCACAGCCGCACCGATGCGATTGTCGTGAATGCCAAGCGAGCCGACGCGTTTCGGCTTGGCTCACCGATGGCTGCTCCCAATTTCGCGGTTCCGGCTGATGTACATCTGCGACTGCACGAATCGATGCTCAGCAACTACCTCGATCCGTTCTTCGCCGGTCGAACATTGACCAAAGAAGATATGGCAAAGCAAGCCGAGAAACTTCTCGACCGAGTGCCCGAGGCGTTCATTCAGAAGAACGAAGACGATCGCTGGTCGATCACCTTCGCTCCCATCCAGGCTGTTCAAACCAAGATCGACGGAAACCGAATCGTGCTCTCAATCAATGGCCGGCGTTTCTCACAAGCCGACCGCGAAATGAAAGCGGCGATGATCATTCGGCTCGCCTATAAAGTCGTCCAGCGGGGCGACAAGCTCGTGCTCGAACGCGACGGACAGGTCACGGTTGATTACGAAGACCCGGCCGACGAGAGCGCACGAACATTGGCTTTCAAAACGTTTTTGACCGACAAGCTGAACGCATCCGATGCAAAGGATGAGGGAATTGAGTTGCCAGCCAACATGCTGCCCACCGACCGCGTGGAAGAGTTGAAGAACAGCGAACTGGCCAAGGACATGCAGTTGGTTGAGTTCACAGCCGACAAGGGCTGGCTGAAACTCGGCTGGCACTATGCCAAGTACGGCAATTTGGTGTCAAACGTCTACGTGCCAGCGATCGAAGGTAGCGCAGGCGGAACAGCCCCTGAAATTGCCCCACCCCAACCAGACGGCGGCTCAGAGTAAGAGCCGGGGGTGCAGGAGAACAAACGGAGTTGTTGTCCAGAGAGCTCGGGCACAGCTCATTTTGTAGGGTGGGTGCGGCCCACGGTTGCGGTTCACGATTTTTGAAGTCCAACTGCGCGGTCCGACCCACCCCACGACCTTCAAAAGCCAGCGCCGTCATTCCGGTAAGGCCACCACCCGACCTCGCGTCGGTGGAGCCATGACTGGCAGGCTAGACCATGCGTCACACAATCTTACTTCGGCTCCCACCTACACAAGGGCGGAGGTGAGCCCAGTTGCGATGTGCTAATTTAGCTCGCCTATTAGACACGGCAGAACCGAGGCAATTTCCCCGGTAAACGATTAGCCGCCAGATTCGTGGCCGTGAGAGGCCGAGTCGCCGGTACCCTTTTTAGTTCGCGCCGTTTGGTACAATCTCCGCTCAAGGGAGATCGATTGCAAGCCACGGAGCATAAGTCTCTGTCATTTCCGCGGGCTGCCCAGAAGCGATCTCCGAATTTGGGGAGGCGACATGCAAGCTCTACGTTTCGTTCTGGCTTTGGTCTTGTCATTAAGCGGTTTCTGGCTTTCGATCGGGAAGGCGGATGAAGGGATGTTTCCACTAAGCGAATTGCAGCGTTTAAATCTCCAGTCCAAAGGACTGCTCCTGCGACCTGACGAAGTGTTTAATCCTCAGGGGATCGCGCTGGTCAACGGCATCTGTAAGGTGAATGGCTGCACCGGCTCGTTCGTCTCCCCCAACGGATTGATTGTGACGAACCATCACTGTGCGTTTGACGCGATTCAGAAAGCCAGCACGACGGAGCGCGACCTGTTGGCCAACGGATTTCTCGCTGCGGATTATGCGGCTGAAATTCCGGCACCCGGGTATACGGTCCGAATCACGGAACGTTACGACGACGTATCAGCTGATGTGCTCGCAGTCGTAACCCCGGAGATGGGCTTTGCCGAGCGAACTAAAGCGATCGA
>JBJTQD010000688.1:0-4231 GCA_046075445.1 Planctomycetota bacterium | reverse complement strand
TCTTGCAGAACCTAAATCTCAACTACGATACCCTCAGTCAGTGTCAGCAGCTCTCCGAGGTACAGGGGAGTGCTGTCAACAAACTGCTTCAGGCACTCAAAGCGAAACCCCGTTTGGGTGCACCTCTGGGCGGAGATAAAGAATCCGGCGATCACATTTTGAGTTTTTGGTTGGGATTTGCTTTCTCTCCCAAATATCGAGGGCAATCGGTAGGTGCGATGTTGTTTGATTACAGCTCAACATTCATTTATCAAACTGCTACGGCAACGATTCGAATCGCGCAACAGCGACGGCTCTTGGAACTGGCGATTGCACTGGAGCGGTATCAAAGGGCTCATGGGGCCCACCCTAATTCCCTCGACCAACTCGTGCCTGAGTTTCTGCCAAACTTGCCGCCCGATCATTTCGCCGAACGCGGCT
Organism: Planctomycetota bacterium; assembly: GCA_046075445.1. Classification (GTDB taxonomy): domain Bacteria; phylum Planctomycetota; class Planctomycetia; order Pirellulales; family Pirellulaceae; genus BJ22. The sequence goes on along the minus strand of JBJTQD010000688.1, from coordinate 3,811 downwards.
CGTTCGGTTATCAAAAGCTGGAAGACGGATTTCGAGTGTTCGCCAATCCAAGTAGGCCGAGTGAATTGCCGCGGTGGCCCGGCCTCAGTTTCGAAATTGTGGTCGATCGCTCGGCGAAAAAGCCGGAAGAGCCCGGCAAGTAGTTCGCAGCAGAAGACTCTCCGTTAGAAGCCGCCATCTTTCTTTGGGTCGGGTGGCAACTCGAGCGGAATCTCCTCCATCTCTTCCTCCGCCGGCAGCGGAGTCTCGCCCGGTTTCAGCTCTGTCTTGTCCGCCGGCTTGTCGGCTGACTCTTGCTTTGGCGGCGAGGCTTGGGACGGCTGCTCAGCCGATTCTTCCGGTCGCGGTGCGGGCGGTCCATCCTTTGATGAGCCGTCATCTAAATCGAGCGGTTCGACTTCCGGGTCGCCGGATCGCTCATCCTCTTGCTCGTAATTTCGCGTGTCGGTCCGCTTCCCCTTTTCGTCCCACCAGTTCCAAATGCCGGCCGGTTGGTCGCTCTGATAGTTCCCCTCGATCGATTTCAGACCATTGGCGTGCCACCAAGTCCACTGGCCGGTCTTCCGATCGGCATCAAAGCGTCCCGCCAGTTGCTTCATGCCATTGCTGTGCCACCAAGTCCACTGCCCGACTCGCTTGCCATCTTGGTACTGGCCCTGCATTTGAGGCTGGCCGTTCTCATACCAAGTCGTGCAGGCACCGTGCTGGACCTTCTTGCCAATCGACTTGAACGCCGCCGGAGTCGCTTCCCACCAGTCATCGGGACCCTCCAGTTCCAACAGCGGATCGAGGTAAGTCACTTCCGACTTTTTCTGCTGCGGACGATAGTTCGCCGTCTCGGTGACAATCCGGCGACCGTTAACGTATTCATCCCGCCGCGTCTCGCGCCCGCGATCATCCCACTCGGTCAGGAATCCATCCAGCACGCCGTCGTTGAAATACTGCTCACGCATCCGCGAGGAGTCGGGATAATACCAAGCGCTCAAGCCATGCCGTTTTCCATTCCGATAAGCAACCTCCATGATCTTCCGCTGGCTGGAGTCGGTAATCGTCCAGACCCCATCCAGCTTTCCCTCGACGAACGTGACTGTCGAGAGAAATGGTCCCTTGAAGAGATTGAATGGCCGAAGGCGAAACAATCCCTCTGGCTGAGCCGGATGCCAGCGACTCCAAGGGCCTTCCATCAGGCCATATTGAAACACGCCATCGGCCAGCGTCTGCCCCGCGGGACCGAAGAGTCGCCAATAGCCGTGATTGAAGTAGTTCCCGTCGAGGTCTTGCGTTACCTCGCGTTCAATCTGGATTTTCCCATCGGGATAGTGCTGCTTGACCACCTCGACGCGGCCGCTCGTTTCGATCGTCCGCTTGCCGCTTTTCTGAAGCTGCTCCCCGCGTTCCTGCGGTTGATTCGATTCACGCCGCTGGTCCAAGTCGCGGAAATCAAGTTTGATCGGACCCAACTGCTCGTCCGTACTGCGCCGTAGCGGAATCGCAGGTGAGGTCTCGGTTCCTTGAGCGCCGGGAGTCGGCGTGACGCCAGGCTCAAGTTGCTGAGGCTCTTGACCGGGCGTATTGAGGAAGCCGCTCAGCTTTGCTGGCGGCTTTTGCGCCGGTGGATTGATCGGGACCAGCGGAGCCGGGACGCCCGCGTGGGAAGCAGGGCGATAAGCTGGAGGGACGCTTGGCTGCTGAGCATAAGTGAACTCAACCGAGCCGAGCAGCGAGACGCATGTCAATGTCAGGCCGCTGAGCGCGCGACCACGCCAGCCCCGGGCGATTCCCGTTCCCCGCGGTGACTTATGACTTTCGGGCTGGTTCAATTCTTTGGCGGACATGGCAGTTATCTTTTATCCCTCGTCTGGGGATCGACCGACGGGACACCGTGAATCCAATCCCCTGTTCGCCTCAGATACAACCGCGTTGACCCATGTGGACGGTCAATGAGAAAGCCTGATTTAACGCTACAACCGGAATATTTTTTAAGTTGCAGAAGGCGGGAAAGCTCGGCCTCATGGTGGCGCGAGCTGACCATCTTCGAGACTGGCGATTGGGTTGGCTGGCAGAAGAGCCATTCAAATTGCTTTAGAATAGGCAGCGTAGAGGAGTTTTACTTGAGAACTTTGAAGATGAGGCCGCATTCGATGTCCGGATTCCCGCTCCGCAATTGGTTGAGTTCGCTGCTGCTGCTTTTGCTGAGTGGACCACTTCTCTCCCCTGCCCTGCACGCTCAAACCGAGGAGAGGAAGCAGCCGAACATCCTGTTTATCTTTACGGATGATCACGCCTTTCAAGCGATCAGTTGCTACGGTTCGGTCCTGAATCAAACACCTAACATCGATCGGATTGCCGCTGCCGGGATGCGTTTCGATCGTTGCCTCGTGACTAACTCAATTTGCGGGCCGAGCCGCGCGACGATCCTCTCTGGAAAATACTCACACCTCAACGGCTTTCGCCAAAACGGAGACCGGTTTGATGGCAGTCAGGTGACGTTCCCCAAACTCCTGCAACAAGTCGGCTATCAAACCGCAGTGATCGGCAAATGGCACTTAGCGTCTGAACCAACTGGATTCGACAAGTGGATGGTGCTGCCGGACCAAGGGCAGTACTACAACCCCGACTTTCTTGTACCGGACGGGAAGACGAAGCTTCCCGGATACTGCACCGAGATCATCACTGAGCGTTCGCTGCAGTGGCTGGATCAAGAGCGCGACAAACAGAAGCCGTTTCTGCTGATGGTCCAGCACAAAGCGCCGCATCGCGAGTGGATGCCCGGCCCGAAACAGCTCAACCTCTATCGCGACACAAAATTCCCCGAGCCCGAAACGCTGTTTGACGATTACGCCAACCGCGCTTCGGTGCTGAAAGAACAGCAGATGGAAATTGCTCGGCATATGCGACCGGGTGAAGACCTCAAGCTCTGGCGGCCCGATGATACATCGAAGGGAGCCGAAAACTTCTTTCGTCGCCTGAGTCCCGAGCAGCGACATGCTTGGAACGATGCTTACGGCAAGGATAACGCCGCGTTTTTCGCAAGCGAGCCCGAAGGCCAAGAGCGGACTCGCGCTTTCTACCAGCGCTACATGCAGGATTACTTGCGCTGCGTTGAGGCCGTCGATGAGGGGATTGGCCAGTTGCTCGATTATCTGGACAGAAGCGGGTTGGCCGAAAACACGATCGTCGTCTACTCCTCTGACCAAGGCTTTTATTTGGGAGAGCATGGCTGGTACGACAAACGCTGGGCCTTCGAGCAATCGCTCCGCACGCCGCTGGTCGTTCGCTGGCCAGGCGTCGTTCCTGCGGGGAGCAAAAACGGCGATCTCGTTTCCAATCTCGATTTCGCGCCGACATTTCTCACCGCGGCCGGCGTCGCACCGCCAACCGAGATGCAAGGCAAACCGCTCCAACCGCTACTTCGCGGCGAGACCGCTCCAGCCGATTGGCGGAATGCGTTCTATTACCGCTATTACGAACTCGGCACGCATAACGTCGCCGCTCACGAAGCCGTTGTGACGGCAGACCACAAACTGATTCACTACACGGCAAGGTTAAATGCCGAGCGAAAGCCGGAAGCGATCGACGAGTGGGACCTGATCGACCGTCGGATCGACCCGCAGGAACTGCGAAGTTTCTACGCGGAACCATCGCACCAGCCAATTCGAGAAACGCTGCATCGCGAACTGGAGCGATTGCGAGTTGAACTGAAAGCTGACTGAAAAGCCATTTCGAAAGCGAGGAAGAAGACTTCTCACGAACTCTTCTAATCACAAAGCGGCACAGACACGAAAAAATTCTTTCTCCCCCTCGCCCCCTT
>JBJTQD010000687.1:0-1744 GCA_046075445.1 Planctomycetota bacterium | reverse complement strand
CGTCGCTCTTGGCCGGTAGCTAAAAATCGGGTTTTCCTTTTAGGGGACGCGATCGGGTACATTGAACCTTTTACGGGTGAGGGAATGTCCTGGGCACTCGCCGGAGCTAAGGCACTAAGCGATCTGTTGGCGAGCAAGTTGACGACCGGCTCGAGTGAATCGGATGCGACGAAGTCGATTCGTCAGGTCGAAGCCGCTTGGAACGCGTGGGCTTCGGGCCAGCGTGGTCAGCGACAGGCAGTTTGCCGCTGGGTGGCTGGACAGGTGCGATATCCGCGCCGGACGGCTTGGTTATTGCGAGGGCTGGATTGGTTCCCGCCTGTAAGAAATATGATCCTGCGAAAGGCAACACGATGAGTATGGATTTGGCCCCTGAGCAGGAATTCGAGCGGGCACCGCAGCGAACCCGCGCTCGCTTCTCAAGTTTTTCAACGAAGATTCCTGAGCATACGATTCTTCAGACAGACGCCGCGCATTTGGCTCAAGGCTGGGGGGTCTCGCAGCGTTGGCACCGAATGCTCCCGGCACTCTATCGCAAGTCGGGTGTTCGTCGCCGCAGCAGTGTTCTTCTCGGCCCGCCGAACGAAGATGTTTTTGCCCGGCAGTCTTTCTACCGCGTCGCGACCCCCGGCGATGCGCTCGGACCAACAACCGCGGAGCGCATGCAGGCCTACGAAGCTCACGCCGGAAAACTGCTGCATCGTGCTGCTTGCGAGGTGGTTGATGCGATGCAGGGTGGACGGGAATCGATCACCCATTTGGTAACGGTCTCCTGCACAGGATTCTGCGCGCCCGGAGTTGATTACCAGTTGGTCGAATCACTCGGGCTCTCGCCGCAAGTTGAACGAGTCCATGTCGGCTTCATGGGATGCCATGGACTGATCAATGGAATGCGGGTCGCGACCGCGCTGGTTCAAGCCGACCCTCGGGCTCGGGTCTTGGTCGGTGCTGTCGAGTTGTGCAGTTTGCACCAGCAGTATTCTGAGGACAGCGAGCAGCTCGTCGCGAGTTCCCTGTTTTCTGATGGAGCCGCCGCGCTCTTGGTCGAGGCGACGGCTGATGAACGCGAGACGAGTTCACCCGGCTGGGAAATTGTTTCTAGCCTTTCATGCCGGCTCAGCCAAACAGCCGACTTGATGGCCTGGAAAATCGGGAACCATGGCTTTCAGATGACGCTCTCACCTCGGATCCCTTCGGTCATCGAAGCGGAGCTTCATCAGCCGCTGAGCGAGTGGTTGGCCGAACAGCAATTGACGACGCGCGAGATTCGTGGCTGGGCGGTTCACCCCGGGGGACCGCGAGTCATTGATGCAGTTGGTGAATCGCTTGAACTGGTAGATGGCCAACTCCAGCCCTCGCGCGATGTTCTCTCCGAGTTTGGGAATATGTCGTCGCCCACGGTGCTCTTCATTCTCGAGCGATTAAATGCGCCGGTTGAACTTGGCGAGCACGTCGTCATGCTCGGCTTCGGCCCAGGTCTGCAAGTCGAAGCACTTCTGCTCCGCTGCAGTTAGTCGACAGCGGCGCCGCGGTTCGGCAGTAGAAACGTGCCGATCCAAAATAGGTGGCACGTCCCTGCGCGAGAGAGTAGAGGGGAGAGCCGTAGAGCCGTAGAGCCGTAGAAAAAGCGGAAGAGGATAGCATGCTGATTGCCGCGTGCTACTTCAGTGCGGCTCTTCTGGCCAACGGCCTTTCAGCCTCCAGCCCGGGGTAGAGCGGCCGGTAAATGCGAAGCATTCGGCCG
>JBJTQD010000686.1:0-10797 GCA_046075445.1 Planctomycetota bacterium | reverse complement strand
TTGGGCTCCGTCTACGGGCTAAACGAAAAGCCCGCTAAGAGCTAGTCGTCGCCAACTTTTCGAGTGAGATATATCAGAGCGATGAAGTCATAAACCGCGTGCGCAATCGCCGGCGCGATCCAAGTCCCGGCCAGCCACATCAAACAGCCGAAGTAAATTCCGATCGCGAAAGTAAACAGAGCGTAAGCCTGGTTGAGATAGTGACAAAGCCCAAACAGCAGTGACGCAAAGAGCAATGCCAACACTTGAGCGAGCGGGCCCCCTCCGCTCGCCCCGAGACCGCCTTGAATCGCCCAGCGAAAAAGCAACTCCTCTCCCAAGCCGGCAAGCAACGAAACGAGCAACAGTTCATGAATCGCCGTGCCTCGAAAAAGCGGCTCGACCAATTCCTTCGTGACCTCACTCAACTGACGAAAAGGCCAAATCGGGATCCGCTCGATCGAAAAAAGCAAAACCACAAGTGGGACGGTGCCGAGCAGCCCCCAAATCAACGCCGGTCGCAGCTGTTCGCTCCAGGAAAGGCGATGCAGCGGTTGCGCCGGATCGCACAAGCCAAGCCAACCGAGTAGCAATGCCAATCCAATTAGGCTCCCCTCGAAGAGCGCGGCATAAAAAATAAACTCGCTACCAGTTGCCGATCGGTCAGCTGGCGATTGAGACTCCGGAGGCTCAGGCAAATTCTCGGTCATCAGCTCTCGTGCGACTGGCTAGATTTCAGGCCGACAATACGGCATGCTTCAACGGCCAAGCTGTTGTTCGCTCTCCAATTAGGGACGCGGGTCGCGTGGCTCACCAAATTCAATTTTTCGCTGGCCTCCCTCATCGACTTCCACCCAAACGGTCAGCCGCTTCGCTTGTCCGGCAATTGTTCCAGTCCGCTCCCAAGTTGCAAACAGCTTGCCGTTGGACTCGCGCTGGGCTGACTGTAAGCAATCCAGGTCCATCGTCGGCCAGTCAGCAGACTTCGCGCCGATCGCTTCATTGACGGCGGCTAACATCTCGCGCACTGGTTCATTTCCACCCAACAAGGCAACAGAGTGCAACTTCTGCAGTCGATTCTCCGAGCGAACAAACCGCTGGAGAGTTTCAACCTGCGGGAACTGGGACTTCACCATTCGGGAAGCATATTGCCGCAGCTTAATTTCTTTGTCGGCGAGCCGAACGATCAGCGTTGTCGTCGGGGCGTCGGCCACCATAATCCGCTCGCCAGTCGCCTTGATTGCCTCATCGATTTCACCTGGCTTTATTTCCAGCAGCTTGTCCTCGGCAATGATTCCATTCAAAAGCGATTGCAGCTCGGGCCCAGTCAGTTTCATCTCAGCCACGGTCGCCCGGGGTGATACTCCGCCAGTGATGACAGTGCCATCGGCTTGGATTCGCACGAACGGTGTCGGCTTAAAATCCTTTTGCTGCGGCATTGGCAAGCCGCCGCCATATTCCAGTGAGAGGACTACCGCTTTCGGATCAGCGGGTAGTGCGTAGTCGCCAGATTGTTCCTGACCTTTTGCCACGTCTTCCTCCCTTTTCGATGAAAACCCATTGGCATAAACCTGCATCACACGAGTTGGCATGACGCCTTTTGCCGTTTCGGCCAATAGTGGGCTGTGAGGGTTCAGCAACAAGCAGCTAACAAAGCCCAGGAAATATGCAACCCTAGTGAGAGCAGGCGAGCTTGAGCTGAATGCCCCCCCTGCCCTTTGTTTGTATTGAATGTTCAGCCGGACACCCACTTCGATGCACACCACGTAACCTCCCTCTCCGCCAACCGAAACAACCAAATTCAGCGGCTTCTGTAAAAATGTCCAATCGCGGAGAGACCATGAACACTGTGGCCAGAGCCCAGCCTCAAGCTTCGCTTTACAGCATGCCAGCAATTCTCTAAACACCGGAGTAATTCGTTGACAAAGACTCACTTGCAATCGCAAACGTATCGCATTTTGCGCACTGATTCCAGCCAACGACTGGCTTCGCGACACAGTCTAATCATACGAATCTGATTGCTGCAGGGCGGCATAAAATCGGCTTAAGCGGAACCAATCTTCGCCGCAATCGGCAATGACGGAGTTTAAAACGTTGACAATTTCTAATCGCTTGCCGAAGATTACTCGACTGCCTCAAGTCCCCATTCCTTTTTGGATGTCCTTATGAACGAGGAAGCCATTGCCTTGGCTCGAGTCCTCCGCAAGGACCGGCGCTATTCGCCCGATGCCTATTTCTTTGTCCGCGAAGCCCTTGGCTTTGCTGCTGACAAACTGGAACTTCGCAACTGCAATTGCCAAGACTCGCCCGATGCAAAGCAGAAGGCTAAAGGCTCAGCCAACTGTGCAAGCGACGAGTGCGACGCTGAGACCGCGGATGACGCCAGCTGTACGGCGAGCGAGCATCACGTAACCGGACAACAGTTGTGCGACGGTATTAGGCAGTATGCACTCGCCCAATTCGGGCTAATGTCCAAGGTCGTGCTGAACAGTTGGGGAATTTTTTCCACCAGCGATTTTGGCGAGATCGTCTACAACCTGATTAACGTTGGCGTGCTCAAAAAATCGCCGCAAGACCGCCGCTCTCACTTCGACGGCGTGTATGATTTCGACGAAGCCTTTGACGGTGCCGTTGCAGTAACGGAAGCCTTCCCCTCAAAATTGGCTTCTCACTTTTAAATCGCCGGGGCGTGACACGAAGTCAAACTGCCGACTTCAAGGTGTTAAAGAGACTGGGTCAAAAGCGAGTCAAGGATGGCCAAACGAAGCCCTAAGGAGAAGCCCTCCCGCCCCAAGCCGGTCGAGGCCGTTGCTCCGCCGCTGAATCGAGCGGCGTTGATTGCGTCAGTAACTGCCTACGTTCTCTGGCTTCTTTTTCTCGTCGCGGTGGCGACTGGTTTGATTCGGTAAGTCGGGCGGGTGTTTTTGGCTTTCTGATCATTTTGCCTTTGACCGGCTCTTTCGTTTAGCCCGTAGACGCAGGCGAGGTGAACCCTGAACCGCGACACCGCACTCAGTTATCGCGGACCGCACTTGCGCATCGCCTAGCCGTTGGCAACGGGCTAAACGAATGAAAAAACATGCCACACCTCGCTTGAAAAACCTGCCGGCAAGCCGCCTTTCCCAGCCCTCGTTTTTCCTTGGTTTTCACCGACGTTAAAACAGGCAATCTGTTCCGATCAGGTCGACTCTGACCATAGCGAAAAATGCTCCGCCGCGCCTGCTGTTAAGCTGGTTAATCCTTTCCGCTCTACCGGACATTCTTAGCGGTTTAACCGCATTGTTCCGATGATTCGGGGTAAGCCGTCAGTACCAGCAATTCCGTTTCTGGCCTCAGGCCGGAATGGATAAATCCCCAGATCTGCCCGCTCATGACCCGACGCCTTTTCCTGAACCGATCTCTGGCGATGCTGCTGGCATTCGTTGCCCTGGCATCACCTCTCCGGGCAGACGATCTAACGACCAATCGCAAGACCCCCTTGGTAACGGCTGTCGAGCGTTGCCGGGGAGCTGTGGTCAACCTTCGCGGCCGCAAGACGGTCTCCCAACAAGACAAGAACGAAGAAACCTCCGCAGTTGTCGCGCTCGAGGAAGAAGCTCGACAGGTCAACGGAATGGGCACCGGCGTGGTAATCGATCCACGCGGCTATATCCTGACCAACTACCACGTCGTTCAAGACGTGAAGCAAATCCAGGTGACGATGGCCGATCGCCAAACCGCCACGGCTACACTGCTTGCTCACGACCCCGAAACAGACCTCGCTCTGCTCAAGATTCCGACTCGGGAACCGCTGCAAACGATTCCGCTGGGAACTTCCTCCGACTTGATGCTGGCTGAGACCGTAGCCGCCGTTGGCAATGCCTATGGTTATGACAATACGGTCACTGTCGGAATCATCAGCCATCTGAACCGCACGGTGCAAGTCAACGAGCACCAAATCTATCGCAACCTGATTCAAACCGACGCGCCGATCAATCCCGGCAACTCAGGCGGACCGCTGATCAATCTCGACGGCGAAGTGATCGGCATCAATGTCGCGATGCGAGTCGGTGCACAAGGAATCGCCTTTGCAATCCCGATCAATGACGCGGTCGAAATCGCCAGCCGCCTGGTCGCCGAGACAACCGGAGACCGATTGCTACTCGGAATGAGCGTGACGACCCAGTATGAAAATGGTCAGCCACGAGTCGTCGTGCTGCAGACCGGAGCTCAAGGGAGCAGAGCAGATACTGGTCTCGCAGCAGGTGACCGAATCACAGCCATCGACGGTCGCCCAGTCGCTCGCTCGCTCGACTTCTACTGCGCACTCCTCGAAAAGCGCCCCGGCGACAAACTTGAACTCTCGGTCGCCAGCAACAGTCAAATCAGCTTGGCCAGCGCCCGCACGGTCAGCATTACGCTGGAGGGAGCCACCGACAACTCCACGCAAGTCGCTTGGAAGCCGCTCGGCTTGGAACTCGCCGTAGCCACCGAATCAGAAATGGCTGGCCGGCACCCGAATTACCAGCGAGGATTGAAAGTCGTCCGCGTGCGTCCCGAAAGCCCTGCCGCTGAAGAAGGCATCCAACCTGGCGATATCCTCGTCGCGATGCATGGTTACAAAACCGAATCTTTCGAAAATCTGTCTTACATCCTTCGCCAGCCCGACCTGCAGGAGAAGCGATCCTTCGTCTTCTACATCCTCAGGAACAAAGACCCGCTGTTCGGACAGTTGAGACTGGCCGGCAAGAATTAACTGACCTAGCCACCAACACCTGAAACTCGCTTCATCCGAAAACCCGTCCAAAGCCCGCGCCCTGCCGCTGGGCTTTTCTTTTGCCCAGCCGATAGAATATCGCTCCGGCGTCTTCTCCAAAGTTCGACGGCTATCTTCGACCGTCACGTCTCTTCGGCTAACCATTCGCGGCATGTTTGAATTTGATTTCATCGAATGGCTTCGTTCCCAAACCAGCGCGCCCCCGGACGTCGAACTCGGCATCGGTGATGATGCGGCGATCCTGAGGCCGACGACCTCGCGGCAGGTCCTGACTACTGACCTCTTGATGGAGGGAATCCATTTCGAACTGAGCAGCGCAACTTTCGAGCAGATTGGCCGCAAGTCGCTGGCCGTGAGCCTCAGCGACATTGCGGCCATGGGCGCCATCCCAACTGTCGCCGTCCTCAACTTTGCCTTTCCCCGTCAACTCGCCTTTGCTGATGCTCAAGCCATTTTCCGCGGCGCACTGCAGTTGGCGAAAGAGCACAACGTGGCGCTCGTTGGTGGTGATACAAACCGCTGGAATGAAAAACTCGTTGTCGGCTCGACAGTCTTGGGAAGACTCGATCACGCGGGCTGGAGAATTTCTGGGGCCCAACCCGGCGACGTTGTGCTGGTCAGCGGAGAACTCGGCGGCAGTTTGCTTGGCAAGCATTCGGACTTCACGCCACGCTGCCAACTCGCGGCGGAACTCGCTCATCGTTACCCGATCCACGCCGCGACCGATATTAGCGATTCGCTGAGCCTCGACCTCAACGAAATTGCACTCCAGAGTAACCTCGGCATCACGATTCAATCCGGATCGATTCCGATCGCGGCGGCGGCCAAGTTGCAGGCGGCTCACACCGGCCGCACACCACTTGAGCACGCTCTGTACGATGGCGAGGATTTTGAGTTGCTTCTGACCGTTGCCCCCGAGACGGCTCGAGCAATTCTTCAGGACAGTGCCTTGAGCGTACCGCTTACCGAAATTGGGAGGGTTCACGCCGGCCCCGCCGAACTCTTGATTTCTCGAGACGGTAAGGCTTCAGAGTCACTTCCGATCAAAGGCTACGAGCATTGAGAGTTAGTTCCGATGGAACAAGTTGTCATCACAAAAAGCGAGACGGAGACGCATGAGCTTGGCCGCCGCTTGGCTGAGAAACTTCCCGGCCCCGCCGTCATTACGCTTCGGGGCCAACTGGGCGCCGGCAAAACGCAGTTGGTCAAAGGGCTGCTCGCCGGCCTGGGCAGCGCCGAGCAAGCCACCAGTCCAACGTTTGCGCTTTGTCATTACTATCCGGGTCGAGTCCCGCTGCTGCATGTCGACCTCTATCGCTTGAAATATCCGTCGGAGATTCCCGACCTCGATTTGGACGAGGCGCTCGATGATGGCTTCGCGCTGGCGATCGAATGGCCAGATGGATTGGAAGCCCATCTCCCGCCCGTCGATCTCGCGATTCAACTTTCCGCCGACCCGAGCTCGCCCGAGGTCCGCAGGGTCGAGCTCAACAGTCAAACGCCGCTCGGCGATTTGCTGATCAGCGGTCTGTAGTGCAATCCGATGCGGCAGGGTCTTCTTCCGTTTAGCCGGTTGCCATCGGCTAGGCGAAGCGCAAGTGCGGTCCGCGAAAACTGAGTGCGGCGTCGGCTCAGGTTTCGCCTCGCCTCCGCCAAAGCCTGGCGGCTTTGGGCTCCGTCTACGGGCTAAACGAAAAACCAGCTACGGGCGAAACGAAAAACCGGTTGCGTGTTAACCAAAAAAAAGCCTGTGCCTAAAACGAAAAGCCATACCCCAGAATCTCACTTCCCCGGCACCGCAAACGGGAAAATCCACACAATTTGCGAAATAGGGCATCCGTAATTAGTCTGGGAGGTTGCTTTTTCACCATCCTCGGCCGCTTCTCTCCCGCCATGAAAACCGCTGCCCTCAACCTGCTGCTGACAGTCTTCGGACTCGTCGGCGTCCTGTTGTCTGGCCCCGGACTCAGCCCTCAGCACCGGCCACTTCCCGCTGCTTTGGTCGGCATCGATAGAACTTCCCCAACGGAAGACGCCGATGGCAGCACTTCTCCGAGCATCGGCTCCTGCGATCGCTGTACGCCGCGGTGCGAGACCCGAACGATCTACGTCCCGGTTTGGGAAACTCAGTACCAGCGACTGGTCCGCACTTGTTACCGACCAGAAGTCCGAACTCATTCCTGGACTGTCAACCGCACCGTCTGCGAGCAGGTCCCCGAACAACAGCAGTACACCGTCATGGTTCCGCAGCAGCGGCAACGTGAAGTCGTCACCTATCGCAACCAACAAATCCAAGTTCCGGTCACTCAGTCCTATAACGAGACGGTCGTTCAGGAAAAGAAGCGCGAGTTCGTCCGCTACCGCACCGAAACTTATCAGGAGCCAGTCGAGAGAACTTATCCGGTCGTCGTCCCGCAGCTCAAGTACCGCGAGTACACGGTTTACCGCACCGAGTACGACGAAGTTCCCGAAGTCGAGTACTACACCGTCTTTGTCCCCGAAGAGCAACTCAAGACGGTGACCTACTACGAGCCCGTACAGGAGACGGTCCAAAACGAAATTCCAATCACCGAGATGGTGACCGAATACCGCGAAAAGAACTTGGTCGTCTACGAGGAGCGCACCGGTACACGCACGGTGACCGTTCCGGAAATTGTCTATGAGGACGTTCCGCAGCAGCGTTCCATTTCAAAAACCAAATTCCAAACCCGGACGACTGCGCGCGACACGGAAGAGACCGTTGTCATTACCCAGCAAAAAAAACGTCAGGAATCGCTGCAATACCAGACGAACGTGAAAGGCAACGAAACCGAAAACTACACCGTTCTGGTACCTTACAGCGAAACACGGACGCAGCCCTACGTCATGAATGTCCCCTATCAGGAGCTGGTTCAAGAGACTTACGAGGTCGATGTTCAAGTCCCCCGCGAAGTGACACGCCAATTTGTCGAAGCAGTCCCCTACTTGGAAACCGTCCAGTACCAATACTGCCTGCTGATTCCCTACGAAGAGCCCTGCACGACTTACGAAACCGTTACCAAGCAGATCCCGCAAACTTGCTACCGGACCGTCTGCGTCGACGAGGGCAAATGGGAAGAGCGGCTGCGGACGATTCCCTGCTCCACCCCAGCCTGCGGGGAGGATGGTTGCTCGACGGCTTGCTGCGAATCCGCCACTGTCGCCGAAAAGGTTTGGTGCCCGAAAGTCGTCACGCATCAAGTTCCCTACACGGTTTACCGAACCGTCTGCGAGCAAGTCCCGGTGACTTTTAATCAGACCAAGTACCGCCCCGAACCTCAAACCGAATCATTTCAAATCGTGAAGTATCGAAACCAGACGCGCAGCGTAACGGAGACGATCTACGAAACGAAAATTGAAAAGCGGACTCGGACTCGCGAAGTGACTAAGTATCGCCCCGAGACACGCATCCGGACTTTTGAAATCCTTCAGTATCGTCCAGAGGTTCGCCAACGGACCGTGGACACCGTCAAATACGAGACCAAAGAACAAAGCTACGACGTCCCCTACACGGCTCAGATTGCTCAGACGGCTCGTGTGCAGCAGGAGTCCTATCAAACGACCGAAGTTCCCTATCAGGAAACACAAGCCTACACGGTCAAGGTTCCGCGACTGGTCAACAAAGAGTATCAGCAGGAATACAAGTACACCGAACCTCGAACGATCACCGAGCGCTACGCCGTTAAGGTTCCGCAAGTTCGTTACGAGATCGCCGAGCAAACCGTCACGCGCATGCAACCGCGAACGCGAGTGGTCAAATACACGGTAAATGTTCCCACCAAACGATCGCGAGTCGTGAAGAAGAAGGTCGCTCGCCAAGTTCCCGAAATTCGCTCAATGCAGTACACCGAGAACGTGATTGAGCAGCGGTCGCGGACCATCTACGAAACGCGAACCCGCCAAGTGCCCGAGGTCTTCACCCAGACCTACAATGTTCGCGTGCCGGAGATGCGAAACCGGACTGTGATGCAAACGCAAATCATTCAGGTACCGGTCGTTCAGCAGCAAACCTATAGCGTGCTGGTTCCCGAGGTGCGGACTCGGACGATTTACCGGACTCAGACAAAGGTCGTCCCGGAAACTCAGTCCTGCAATTACACCGTGATGGTTCCCTCGCAGGTTGAAGAAACGATTCCACACCGCGTCTGTCGCTGGCAGGCTCAGACCATTACGGTTCCCGTGGAAGACTGCTGCCCGGATTGCTTGGAGCGATTCCCGGCCGCCCAAGCCGCCGGCGAGGCTTACGGTCAATACTGTCGCGAGTGCATGGAAAGCGGTTTGGGCTGGCTCCGCGGCAAATAAGCTTGGCTCGCTTTCAAAATCCGGCGTGATAGAATCCGGGGTAGAAGCTACGTGACTCGCCTGAATCACGGTTCCGGCCCCGAAAAGGCTCCGCTCTCCTTCCCTGCGGCCCATGAAACGCGCCATCCCCTCCATTCCCCAGCTGTACCGCAACCTCCGCCGCTGGACGGAAATCTTGGCCGTGCTCAGCAAGTACGGCTTGGCGGACTGGCTCAGCCGCACGCAAATCGACTTCATTAAGGACCGGCTCAAAGCAGCCGATGGCGAAGTCCTCGCTCGGCTTTCGACTCCGGCTCGAATCCGGATGGCGCTCACTGAACTCGGACCGACATTCATCAAGTTCGGCCAGCTGATCAGCACACGACCCGACCTGATCGGTCCGGAATTGGCGGAAGAACTCAGCCAACTGCAAACCCAAACTCCTCACGATTCGTTTGATGACATTCGGGAAGTGATTGAGATGGATCAGGGCCGTCCGCTGGAGATGGTCTTTGAATCGTTCGAAGAAACTCCGATTGCCTCTGCTTCGATTGGGCAGGTCCACACGGCTCGACTGCTCGACGGCCGGGAAGTCGTCGTGAAGGTTCGACACCCGGGCATTGAGAGTGTGATCGATACCGACCTCGACATTCTCTCCGGGCTGGCTCACCTCGCAGAACGGCTCGAGGATTTCAAACATTACCAGCCGAGGCAAATCGTCAGCGATATGTCGCGGATGATGCGGCGAGAACTCGACTTCCGCCGTGAGATGCGAAACCTGATTCAATTTCGCTCAATGTTTCGTAAAGACTCAACAGTGGTCATCCCTCAACCGTTTCCGAAGTTCAGCACTGAGCGGATGCTGACGATGGAACGGATTCGCGGGAGGAAGCTCAGCCAATGCGCTGAGAATGGTTTGAGCGTCGAGGAGCTTGACGCGCTGGCCCGCAAGGGTGCCAACCTTTACATGAAGATGATCTTCGACGAAGGCTTCTTCCACGCGGACCCACACCCGGGCAACATCCTGCTTCTGGAGACCAACCAGTTCGGCTTGCTCGATTTTGGGATGGTGGGGCGAATCAGTGAAAAGCTGCGGGAGGAAATCGAGTCGATGCTCGTGGCGATCGTCAACCGCGACGTCGGACTGCTGGTCGCCATTGTGCGGCGAATCGGCAAATGCCCAGTCAATTTGAACGAGACGGCACTCAGCAGCGATGTGGCGGAATTTCTCGGGCAATACGCCGTCCAGTCTGCAGCGAACTTCAACATGGCTGGCGCGCTTAATGACTTCATGTCGATTGTAAGGAGCTACAACATTACGCTCCCCAGCGAAGTCAGCTTGCTGATCAAGGTGCTCGTCACTCTGGAGGGAACCGGGCAACTGCTCTCGCCGCAGTTCAGCCTGATGGAGATCATGAAGCCGTGGCAGCGGCTGATGATCGTCAAGCGACTCTCACCGGCTCGGCAAATGCGCAAGGCGAGACGCTTCTACATGCAAGTCGAACAATTGGCCGAAGACCTCCCGCAGCGGATGAGCAATATCCTCGACCAAGTGCAGACGGGGCGATTTGACATTCACCTCGATCACCGACGCCTCGGCCCCACAGTCAATCGGCTGGTACTCGGGATGCTAACCAGTGCGCTCTTCATGGGGAGCTCGCTGATGCTCAGCTATAAAGTCCCGCCACTTTGGTTTGCCAATCAAGGTCCGTGGGGGATTCACGACCTTTCCCTGCTTGGACTGACCGGGTGCATCGTTTCAA
>JBJTQD010000685.1:0-2217 GCA_046075445.1 Planctomycetota bacterium | reverse complement strand
CGGAAGTTTCCGCGAAGATGCTTGAGCGAAACTGTGCGGAGCAGATGTTTATTCTGAACGCCGGTAATGAATCGCTCGTCGTGCGGACGCAGATGATCGGCAAGCATCACGTTTACAATTGTTTGACCGCTGCGGCCGTCGGGTTAGCTCTCGGCGTTGAGCTCCCGGAAATCGTGCGTGGCTTGGAGGCTGTTGGTCAGATTCCGGGACGGCTGGAGCGGGTGAGCTGCGGCCAGCCGTTCGACGTTTGGATCGATGCAGCCTCGCGGCCGAATCAATTGGCGTCAGCAATTCACGCTGTACGGCAACTGACCAACCGCAAGGTCTGGGTCGTCGCATCGACCGAGTCGCGACAGTCACCGACACTGCGCCGGCGGTTAGGTGAAGTCCTCGAGCGAGCAGCTGATCATGTCGTGATCACGCAAGACTCCGGAGCCGCAGCGGCCAGCTTCGAAGCGGCTCATCAAGTGCTCGACGGATTCAGCGAGCCGAAAATGGCTCGCCCGATTCCCAACCGCTTCCGCGCTATCGAATGGGTGCTGGAAAATGCTGCAGAGGAAGACGCAGTGCTGATCACCGGCTTGGGAGACCGCCCGATCGCCAACGTTGGCACGGGAGCTTGGCCAGTGACCGATCGGGACGTTTGCCAAGCTTGGCTCTACGACCGGCACAGTTTCTGCGCCGAGCAAGAAGGCCGAAACCGAACCTACCGGATCGACGACTACCGCAGCGAAGAGAATTAAATTCGCCCGCTGTTTCGGCGTTAGTTCTTTTTGAATTTCTGAAGGTAGTTCTCGGCGAATTCCGGGATCTCTACCTCTTCGACAAATTCAAAACCAGCCGCCTCGATCTCTTCTCGGAATTGAGACTTGTCGCCGCGGACATGGTCGATCACCCATTGGCGTGACTTGCCGGGGAGTCGTTCGAAATCGATCACGACCAGCGTGCCGCCGGTTCGCAGCGCCGCGTGAATCGACTGCATCGTTTCGGGGACGAACTCAAAGTGATGATAGGTGTCGCAGATAAACGCCAGGTCGACGGAGTCGGGCGGGAGCGTGATCGACTTTTGCGATGAGAGGATTGGGCTGACGAAGAGAATTTCCGATTTGTCGAGTTGCCCGCGAATGTGCTGGATGAAATTCGGAGAGATGTCCACGGCGTAGACCCATCCATTCGGCCCGGTGGCTTCGGCAAACAGCTTGGTGAACAAACCGGTGCCCGCTCCGATGTCGGCGATCCGCTGGCCTGGCTTTACGCCGGTTGCCTTGAGAATCGCCTGACGACCCGCAAAGATCTCTCGGCTCTCCAATTCGAATCGCTCAATCCAGCGCTGGACATCCATGTTCGGGTCGAGGAAGTCCTTGTTGATATCCGGTGGGAGCGGGTGGGAGCGAGGCGGATTGGCTTCGCGCCAAGCGAGCACGTAGGCTTTGATCGTTTCTATGGCCTCTGGACTCTTCAGGCCGATCGCTTCGGCTTCTGCTTGAGCTTGTTCCAGCGGGATGTTCTGGCGAGTGGCGCGATAAGCCATCCAGACGGCGCCGACGCGGACGGCTGAACCGCAGTGCAGCAGAGCCGGTTTGCCTTCGGCATCTTCCAAAGCGACGCAGACTTCGTTGAGCTTGTCGCTGGTCAACCCATCGGGGAAATCGACCGGCAGTTGGCTGAACTCCATCTCCAGTTCGCGGACAGCTTTGGCTTCATCCCAGCGAAGCTCCGCCGGATTTCGCAGCGTGATCACTCGCTGGACGCCGGCCTCTTTCGCAGCCGCCAAGTCTTTCTCAGAGGGCTGGCTGGCGAAGAGCCACTTGTCGTACTTTTTCACGACCTTGGTTTCACCGAGTTGCGCGGGCTGGATCGTATCTTGAGCGCGCCCTGCAGAAGACGCCGCAAGGGAGGCAAGGGTGAGCAGGGCGAGAATGGTGCGAGGCAGCGGCATGTTTTTTTCTCCTGATAATCGCGAAGGTCCTATGTTATCAAATTCGGCGGGGATGGTTTAAGCTGTGGGTGGGTTTGGGGGGCAGTAGGGTTCACCGGCGGCTAGCGCCTTGCCGCACAGGGCGGACGAGGAGTGGTGTGTGTTGGTGGTTGGGCGTGCGTCGGGTTCACCGGCGGCTAGCGCCTTGCCGCACAGGGCGGACGAGGAGTGGTGTGTGTTGGTGGTTGGGCGTGCGTCGGGTTTACCGGCGGCTAGCGCCTTGCCGCACAGGGCGGACG